>NZ_JBEXIK010000006.1:0-238261 GCF_040608515.1 Micromonospora sp. NPDC005173 | reverse complement strand
GCCGAGGTTGCCGGCCTGAATGTTGGCCTTCAGGGTGGCGTACGCGCCGGATACCTTCCGGGCGACGTGGATGGCGGGCTGCGCGGACAGACCCAGGTCCTTCAACTGGCCGTAGGTGAGCCGCTGCAACGACTGCTTGGCGAACACCCGCCGCTGGTACGCCAACCCGGAGGCGACGTTCGCGGCGTCGTTGCACAGGTCCAGAGTGGCCCGCAACGCCGCCTGCTGAGCGGCGTCCGGGAACAACCGGACCTGCACGACAATCTTCACCAGGCCTCTTCGTCGTCCGCGCTGGCCGCGTGGCGGCGTCGCGCTTCGGTCAGCCAGTCCGGCGTGCTGTCACGCGGCGACCGCACGTCGCGTTGGGTCCAGGGGCGGTCGAGTTTCGGCAGGTCCGCGTAGTCGATGCCGAGGACCTTGGCCGCCCATCTCGGCTTCACGACCTTGTCCAGTTTCGCAGGCATGCCCACACCGTTTCATCTTATCTATGTCACCAAGATGGACCCCGGACCCGAATATTCGCAGAGGTAGAAGCGTTGTCTACAACCTGCACGTACACCTTGTCTTTGTCACCAAGTATCGGCGGGACGTCCTCAACGACACGATGCTCACCCACTGCGAACAGATCATGCGGCAGGTCTGCGCCGACCTGGGCGCCGACCTGCGCGAGTTCAACGGCGAGGACGACCACGTCCACCTGCTCGTGCACTACCCACCCAAGCTGCCGATCTCCACGCTGGTCAACCGACTCAAGGCCGTCTCAGCGCACTACCTACGCAAGGAGTTCACCGACCGGATCAACCGGCACATCATCCACGGGCACCTGTGGTCCCCTTCCTACTTCGCCGCGTCCTGCGGCGGCGCCCCACTGGAAGTGATCAAGGACTACCTCAAAGAACAGAAACATCCCGGTCCGTGACGCGACTCCTCCCGACCCTGAAAGGCCAGGATTCCCCGCTAATCCAGTTGAGCCGGGTCGCGGACGCATGGGTGCTGGCCCGCACCCATCGCGGCCGATCCTTCGAGATGCTGCTGACCGCACTCGGCACCGACCTCGCGGATCCGGAGCACAGTTCGACGCGGAACGGCATACACCTCGGCGCCACTGCCGGAACGCTGGACATCCTGCAACGCTGCTACACCGGCCTGGAGGCCCGCGGCGACGTGCTCCGGCTCAACCTGCTGCTACCCGAAGCGCTCGACCGGCTCGACTGCGTGATCCGGTACCGAAACCAGCTGATCTCCCTGCATGTCTACCACGAGCGGTTGCGGATCTCGGCCGCCCCCGGGTCGGGGCAGCCCGTCCCGGGGGCCGTCCGGGGCAGGTCCTTCATGCTCTGCCCCGGTACGACCGTCGCCGTCGCGCTGCACGGCCGCGCCGAGCCCGCGAGTCGACCGGATCAGGGCAGTGCACCGCCCGACGCGGCGGAATCGTGACGAGACCTGGCACGGGCAGCGGGCCGCCCGATGCCGGCGAGATGGCCGTCCCCGGGCGCAGTTGATTCAGGCCGGTGCTCGACCTCATTCTGGAACCGGCGAGCTGCGCCACCGTCGTTGGTGAAGATCGCCGTACCGTTGCCGTACCGGTTGGCGTTGACGAGTTCGACGGCGGCGCCGTAGCTGGGCAGCCGGAGCACCGAGAGGACCGGTCCGAAGATCTCGTCGGTGTATATGGACATGTCGCTGTCGACATGGTCGAAGAGAGTCGGTCCGAGCCAGAAGCGGCTTGCTCACCGTCGATCGGGTGGTTCCGCCCGTCGACCACCAGCTGCGCCCCCGCGGACCGACCAGCGTCCAGGTATGACATCGCCCGGTCGCGGTGAGCGCCGGTGACCAGCGGCCCCATCTCGCAGCCCGGGCGACGGCCGTCGCCGACGTGGAGTGCCGCGATCCGTTCGCTGATCTTGCCGACGAGCTCGTCACCGACCGGGTCGACGGCCACGACGACGGAGATGGCCATGCAGCGCTCACCGGCCGAGCCGAAGCCGGCCGAGACGGCGGCGTCGGCGCCCGAGGTCGAGGTCGGCGTCGGGCAGCACGACCATGTGGCTCTTCGCGCCGCCGAGCGCCTGCACCCGCTTGCCGTTACGGGTGCCCGTTTCATAGGCGTAGCGGGCGATCGGAGTGGAGCCGACAAACGAGATGGCCTTGACCGTCGGGTGTTCGAGAATCCGGTCGACCGCCTCCTTGTCGCCGTGCACGACGTTGAGAACGCCGTCCGGCAGCCCGGCCTCCGCGAACAACTCCGCCAGGAAGTTCGACGCGGACGGGTCCTTCTCGCTCGGCTTGAGCACCACCGTGTTGCCGCACGCGATGGCGTTCGGCACGAACCACAGCGGGACCATGGCCGGGAAGTTGAAGGGGGTGATCACCCCGACCACGCCGAGCGGCTGCCGGATGGAGTACACGTCCACCTGGGCCGAGGCGTTCTCGCTGAACCCGCCCGTCAGCAGTTGCGGGATCCCGCAGGCGAACTCGACCGCCTCCAGCGCACGCTGGATCTCCCCCGCGGCGTCGGAGAGCACCTTGCCATGCTCGGCGGTGATGATCCGGGCGAGGTCGGACTTTCGGGCGTTAAGCAGTTCCCGGAAGGAGAACATGACGCTCATCCGCCGAGCGAGGGATGCGCTACGCCATCGGGTGAACGCCTCGTCGGCGGCGGCGACCGCCTCACCGACGACCGAGGCGGTTGCGAAGTCGACCTGTCCGGAGACCTGGCCGGTGGCGGGGTCGTAGTCCGCCCCGGCCCTGACGGCACCCAAAACGAGATCCTCGACAAGTACCGGGCGTACCTGCTCGGCCGACCCGACCTCCTCGCCCTACGCCCCGACCTGCGCGGATGCCGGCTCGGCTGCTGGTGCGTGCCGGAGCGCTGCCACGCCGAGGTTATCGCCGAACTCGCCGACTCGCTGCCAACGTCGAGCCTTCGGTAGGAAGCCCGGCGGAGATCTGCCTAGTGGACGTGGTCTGCATCGGGCACGGTGTCGAGATAGAGGAAGTCGGTCACGCCGATCACCCCGACGAGCTGGCGGACGACCGGCGGCATGTCCCGGCGGGTGGGGTCGTGCACGAGGCGGGGACGGGTGAGGGGCACTCGCCGGCCGCGGATCTCCAGCTCACAGCCGCCGGCCGCCAGTACGTTTCTCGCCCAGTCGGTTACCCCGTAGGTCAGCGCGGCGACGTAACCGTCGGACGTCCGGAAGATACTGATCGGAGTCCGGTACTCGCGACCGGAGCGGCGGCCCCGGTGGATGATGACGCCGAAGCCGGGCAGCCGCCCGGCCAGCGGACCGGTTACGCGGTTGGTGACGACCCGGTTGAACCGCGCCAAGCGTCTGGGTAACACCATGGCCACCATGTTCGCCCAGGTGCGATCGACGCGTCGGCCGACACTTCGATCGCTGCACTGGTATTGCTTCCCGCCGACCGGTCTCAACCGCCATTGACTCGAAGCTCTGGCCGGCGACCAGCCGGTTGCGGCACTCGAGCACCGGCTACCGTCCGGCTCGCTAGCGGGGGTATCTGCCCGGCGGGTTCAGCGGGTCGACTCAGCCGCTGCCAGGCGCGGCGCAGGTCCGCCTGCACCGGGTTGTGAGCCGCTTCCTCGACCACTCCGGCCGGCGGGTCCTCGCCTGGCTCGTGCATCTCGGCACCGGGTACCGCCCTGATCACCAGGGGCCCGATCACGATGGTTGGTCTGGCCGTGACCAGGGGTGCCGGCGCCTATCGTCAGGCTCAGGCGGAGACTGCACGACCCATCTCGGCGAGGATCCCGGTGCCCTGGCCGAGCTCGATCAGGTAGCCGTCCGGATCCCGCAGGTAGCACCGGATCTCGACGCCGTGGTCCTTCGGCTCGGTCAGGAACTCCCCACCCCGTGATCGCCACTGCTCGTAGACCGCCCGGACGTCGGTGACCCGGACGTTCATCGCGCTGCTGAGCGTCCGCGAATCCGGCGGCGCCTGCGCCTGCACACCCGGCTTGTCGTCGGTCGGGCCACCTTCGTCGTTGATCACGATGTAGCTGTTGTGGAACCGCAGGATCGCCGGCTGGCGTTCCCGCACCACCGTCGCTCCCAGCACCCGCTGGTAGAACTCCCGTGAACGGTCCACATCCCGCACGATCAGCAGGTGCGTCAGCACCAGCCCAGCCTCGGGCTGGAAGTAGTCGGGCGCCTCGCTCGCCATCACGCCTCCCCCGGGTCCGATCGGCAGGGCGTACCCGCGTGCGGCGCCGGCACACCCACCGGGTCGACGACGCCGCGGTCACAATGAGTCACCATGGCCGGTGTCGGCTGTTACCGTCGGGCCTGTGCCCGCCGACGAGATCCGGCATCGGGTCCGGTCGGCCAGGGTGGCCCGGCTGACCACCGTCGGAGCGGATGGGCGTCCTCACCTGGTGCCCGTGTGCTTCGTTCTGCTCGACGATGTCGTTTACCACGCGGTGGACGAGAAGCCCAAGCGCCACCGGCGGCTACGCCGGCTGGAGAACATCCGGGCGACGGGGCATGCCTGCCTGCTGGTCGACGAGTACGACGAGGACTGGTCGCGGCTGTGGTGGGTCCGCCTGGACGGGCACGGCCGGCTGGTGGAGGACCGCGCGGAGGAGGCCACGGCCCGCGCCGCGCTGGCCGACAAGTACCCGCAGTACGTCCAGCGACCACCAGCCGGGCCGGTGATCGCGATAGCGGTGACCGCCTGGTCGGCGTGGTCCGCGGCGGACGCGGCAGCCGACCCGGCCGGGTGAGCGCCGGCCGGGGGTGTCAGCGGGTCGGAGCCAGGGCGTCGAGCACCTCGTCGGCCCGGCGCAACGACGCCTGCGCGTCGGCGCGGGGTGAGCCGATCTCCGGATCGAAGTTGAGATCGACGAACACTTCGGTGATGCCGGCTTCGGCAAGTCTGCCGAGATCCGATCGGATCTGCTCGAGCGTGCCGGTGAGCGGCTCGCGCTCGGGCGGGCCCGTCGGGCGTACGCGGACCGCGCCGCGGCAGACGAATCGCAGTGAGCCGGGATCGCGGCCGGCCTCCGCAGCGGCGGCCTTGACGGTCGCGATCGCCTCGCCGATGCCCGTCAGGTCCGCCTGGCTGCCACTGACCCAGCCGTCGGCGAGCCGGCCGGCCCGGCGCAGCGCGGCGGGCGCCTGGCCGCCGAGCAGAATCGGCGGGTGTGGCCGCTGCACGGGCTTCGGCTCCAGACGCGTCGGCGGGACCTGGTAGAACTCGCCGCGATGCTCGGCGACGTCGTTCTGCCACAGGGTACGAAGAACGGCGAGGAACTCCTCGGCGCGCTGGCCCCGCCGATGCTTGCTCGCACCCGTCGCCTGATACTCCTCATCCGCCCAGCCGAGGCCCAGTCCCACGTCAAGCCGTCCGTCGGCGAGGATGTCGAGAGTCGCGGTCTGCTTGGCCAGCAGCACCGGAGAGATGAACGGCATGTTGAGCACCGCGACGCCGAGCCGGACCCGCGTGGTGTGGGCCGCCAGGAACGCCAGCGTGGTCACCGGGTCCTGGACGCTGTGGTAGGTCTCGCTCCAACCGAGGTCGGCGGGGACCAGGAGCCGCTGGAACGTCCAGAGCGAGTGGTATCCGAGCTGCTCGGCGCGGCGGGCGACGTGGATCATGCTTGCCGGTGTGGCCCACGAGCCGGAGACGGGCGGGGCGAATCCAACCTCCACCCGCGCACCGTACCCGGATCGGGCCAGGAAGTGGCTCGGTTCAGGCCCCGACGCTGCGATCCACCGGACGGAGCAGCCGCCGGAAGTCCTTTGGCAGCTCGGATTCCAGGTTCTCGAGGTCTTCCGCGCTCACCGCCTCGCGCAGGGTCGTCAACACGGCGCGGGCGCCCTCAGCGGTCCGCTCGTCATCCGTTCCCGCGCGGACCCCTACCTCATTGAGGAACTCCACGAGGTCGATCTGTTCGGCGAAGTCCACGTCCTTGTGCAGGTACCCTCGCAACCCCTCGGGGAGCTGCGTGGCCAGGTACCGCGCCTCGCCGCCACTGACCCCTTCCGACAAGGTCGTCAGCGTGGCTCCGACGATCTTCGCCGCCTCCGCCGCCGGCATGCCCGCCCGCTTCCCCACCGCTTCGAGAAACTCGGCGTAGTTCACCAGTTCTCCTTCCCGACCAGTAGTCCGGCGCCTCGGTCGCCATCCATGCCTTCCCGGTCCAGTCGGCAGCGGCGTACCCGTGTGGCGATGCGGGCACACCTGCTCCGCCCTCAACTGTGCGTGCTACGAGCCGGGGCGTTGCCCGCCACCGGCACCCACCGGTTCGATCACCTGCCGGAACTCCTTCGGAAGCTGGGCCAACGCGTCCTCGAACTGGTCACGGGAAACAGCCTCACGGAGTGTGGTGAGCACCGCGCCGACCCCGGCAGCGGCGAGCGCACGGTCGATGGCCGGGTGGTCCGCCACCCGCCGCACGAACTCGTCGAGCCCGAACGACTTGGCATGTTCCCCTCTTCGCGGTGGCGGATTGCGCAGGGGATCGTCAAGCCCTCCGGGAAGCTGATAGGCAAGGTTCTCAGCCTGGCCGGCGCTGATCCGATCTGCCAATGTCTCCAACGTCGCGCGGCTGAGTGTCGCCGCCTGATCGGTCGACACCTTTGCCCGCGTGGCCACTGCGTTGATGAAATCCTGATATTCCACCTGATTCTCCTCTCAAGCCCGATCGCCGTCGAACCGCCAGTTACGAGCCCCTGACCGCCATGGGCGGGGACGTCCCGTCGCCCAGAAAGTCCTGCATCAGCCGACCTATCCGGTCATACACGTCCTCCACCGCCGATCGGGTGGGGCCGGATCGCCGCGCAGGAGAGACAGTCATGCAAACTTCACCCCTCGGGTGCCGAGCGAACCGGTACCTCGACAGCCTCCTGGGACGGGGGGTGAGCCTGCCTCATCCCCATCGGGCGAATCACCAACGCGCGCTACGGCGACATCCTCGACATTCCGATGGACCGGCACAGGTGGGCGAGCTGTTGGCAAAGCTGCGCCAGAGCGGCTACGAGGTCACCCGCGACGACGAGATCATTAACGTGCTCGACGGCCGGGGCTTCCGCAGCCGTCTGAGCCAGCGGTGGGCCCGCAGCGAGTTGCCGGAATGGCATCGCAGGGCCGGGTTAGCGGCGCAGGCGGCGGGCGCAGCGGCCGTCGTGGTCGGCGCGGAGCAGGCAGCGCCGGCCGCCGGGCATCAACTGGTCGCAGAAAACCCGGTGGCGGAGGTATTGCTGATCCTCCTCGGACACCGTGGTTTCCCCTGGGTCGGTCGTCGGCAGCACGGACATCCAGCGGCCGATGACCCGGGCCAGGCGTTGTGCGGCGGGCAGGTCGGCGGCGGTCACGGGCAGGTGGATGATGTACCGCTGCCTCATCGGGTCTGCCCACGCTCGTTGTCACCGCGGGCATGCTCGGACTGCCAGCGGCGAAGCGCCTCCTTGATCCGTGCGGTCTCCCGGCGGCTTTCAGCGAGGGCGGCGTGGAGAGCTGCCATGTCGACGGCGACCCGGTCGAGGAAGGCGTACACGTCGTTGGGATTCAGGCCGCGGCGTCCGAGCCCCGTGGGCGGGAACCGACGCTCGCCCACCTGCCAGGGCAGCAGACTGGTGTACGTCGAGGAGCGATACGTCGCTCCGCTCTCCTGTGTCGGTCCTTGGTTGCGGACGCTCATCTTGCTCGACCTGCCTTTCTCTTGGTGGAAGGGGTGGGCCTCCGCTCACGCCGCTCGCGCGGGCCCACCCCGCCCCGCCGCCGCAGCTTCGATCAGGGGCACGGCACCAGGGCTGCTATACGGCGTCACTCGACCGGGCTATAGATCCAGCTCCCGCCCTGGGGCGTCGCCGCCTCCGTAAATATACGGACAGGGGCACAGGGGCACAACCAGTGCGGCCCACGGGGGGACAAGGCTTACCAGGTATGACCGTCGATCCGCGCTCGCACACACCCGTCTATGTGCAGGTCGCCGACATACTGCGGCGGCGGATCGAATCCGGTGAGCTGGCGCCCGGGGTATCGCTCCCGAGCGAAGCCCGGCTGACCCAGGAGTACGGCATCGGCCGCGAAGCCGTCCGGATGGCGATGTCGATCCTGCGGTCCGAGGGACTGGTCAGCACCGTTCGCGGTCACGGAACGCGGGTGCGAAGCTCGCCCGAGCGGCAACGGGTAGAACTGCCGGCTGGCGCGTCGGTCGTCGCTCGAATGCCGACCGGCCGAGAACGGAACGATCTGCACCTGGACGAGGGCGTCCCAGTGCTAGAGATCCGCCACGGCAAGGGCGAGGTAGAGGTCAAGCCCGGCGACCAGGTCGAGCTAATACGCCCAACCGATAGTTAAGCCTATGCGAAGCCGCAGGCGTGGAGCATCTACCTGCGGCGGGCGCTGCTGCACCTCTCCGAGGATGACGCGGACATCCTTCTCGAAGGACTGGGACCCGACATCGCTCCCCGCGCCGACGCCCTCGGTTCGTACCCACGGGCGGCCGCCACCGGGCCCGGCGTGGACGCCGACTTCGTGCCCGGAGGTCCGCCCGGTCGGCCTTCCCGCACCTGGGAGAGGTCCACTCTTTGACGCTGCCCGCCGCTCAGTCCGCACAGGCCAGTGACCCACGCAGGGGTAGATTTCCTGCTACTCGGCGTTCGGTGCGTCAGGGTCCGGTGTCGGCTCTGGCTCGTCGTAGGCCGGTTCCTCGTAGCCGACGATGAGTTCAGGCCCGTAATCCGGCCCCCAGTCGGAAAAGCGCGACAGCCGCCGCGCCGCCTGATCCTCGATCCCGTCCATCCTCGTCCTCCCGCCGGTGATGTCCCGCCGTTCCTAGCAGCCACCGTACCCCTGGTCACACCCCCGTTGATCTTGGGTGTCGGACCTGTAGTGCACGATGTGCGCCATGACGACGCACCGCTCCAGCACCCGCCGCCTGGTCTACGGCCACGCCCGCATGAATGACTGCCTGGCCTTCGCCGACGCTGAGACTGCGGCCGGCGAGGCCGCGGAGATCACGTCGATCGCCGCCGCCCGCACGTGGGGTGAGGCCCGCACGCTGCGCACCGAGCACGTCTGGAACCCGGTCGGCCCCGAATACCACGATCCCGAAGATGGCCCCGCCGACGACGCCGTGTTCGACATCAACGAGGTGGGGTCGGTGCAGGACGGTGACTGGCCCCCGATGGTCGCCACTCGGGCGTTCCGCCTGCTGCCGCAGGATATTCGGGATCGCTTCGGAGCCTCCTCGGCCACCGTTCTCAACGGCGACGTCCTCGAGATCCCGTTCGACCGCGAGGCGGAACTGGTGGCGGAACTGCGCGAGCGCGGGTACGAGGTGACCCGCGATGACGAGCTGATCAACGTGCTCGACGGACGCGGATTCAGCCCGCTGGTCGGCTGACGGCGCCGGCCATGAACGCGGAACGCGCCCGGTGTCACCACCGGGCGCGTCATGCCGCGCAACGCGTCGAGTCTCCGGCGCTCATTCGGCCGGACTGCCGGCGACGAAGTCCAGGAACGGGCTGGGCGCTCCGCTCCACGAAACGCACAGGGCCTCACGGGCCCGGGTGCTGGCGACGAAGAGCAAGCAGCGCTCTCTGAGCATGTCGCTCTCGTGCTGCAGCTGGTCCACCTCCGGTGGCGTGATCTCCTTTGCGAACGGCACCGCCCGCGCCGTGGCCCCGACCACCGCCACGCAACGAAACTCGAGGCCCTTCATCGCGTGCATGGTGGCCAGCCGCACCCCGTCGACCTCCGCCCCGGGATGGTCCCGCACCCACACCGACGGAATCCCAGCCGCCGCCAACTCGTCGCGCACCGCGCCCAGGGTCGTGTTGAAGCGCGCACACACGGCGATCTCGCTCGGCTGCACGTCCTGCGCCAGCCACTCCCGCACTCGAGCCACGAGCCCGGCGACCTCGGCCTGACTTGTCGGATAGCCCTTCGCCTGCGGTCGCTTGCCGTGCAGCAGTGAGCGGTAGCCGGTGAGGTTGTCTTCCCCCTCACCGGCGAGGTCCTCGACCCGCGACCCGACCAGCACTCCAGTGGACCAGGACAGAATCTCCTCGGTGCTGCGGTAGTTGATGCGCAGCCGGCTGCTGCGCCCCGCAACGGAGATGCCGAGGGAGCTAAGGGACACCCGGGAGTCGTAGATCCGCTGGTGCGGGTCCCCGGTAATGAACAGGTCGTCGGGGCCGACCCCCACCGCGGCGCGCAGCACCCGCCATTGAGCCGGGTGCAGGTCCTGCGCCTCGTCCACCACCACATGGTGGAAGCCGTGGACGCCAAGGTCGGCTTCCTCAAGCAGTTGCGCAGCTCGCGCGCAGACCTGGAGGTGGGTGATGGTGCCGGCCGCCGCCAGCTCGGCCGAGAACATCTCCACTGCGTCCCACACCCGGTCACGCTGTCGCAGACCCAGCGCCGACCCTCTCCCACGCCGGCTGACCTCGCGGTACTCCTCACGGTTGCGAACGTCCTGGGCGAGTGAGCTGGCCCGAGATGGTCACGGCGCGGGCGTTAAGCGTTCTGCCGCAGGATTTGCAGGACCGGTACGGCGAAATCGTGCTCACGGTTCACGACGGTGAGTACCTCGAGGTTCCGCTCGACGGCGAGGCTGAACTGGTCGCGGAGCTGCGCGAGCGTGGCTTCGAGGTGACCCGCGACGACGAACTCATCAACCTGCTCGACGGCCTCGGCCTCGGCTCGGTGACCGCCTGAGGAACAACGGAGACGCCGGCGTCGCTTCCGACGACCGGCTCCGCCAGCATGCCCGGCCGGCGTCTCTCGTGGCCCAGGCTCACCGGCGGCACCTGTTCATGCTGAGGAAGGCCGCCGGACACGGTCCGCACGCTGCCGTCGGGGTGCTCCGGTCGGGCTTCTGCAGGGCCTCGGTGACCCGCCAGACCGGCGAGGTCGGAGGCACTCAGGTTGACGACGACCCCGTCTGACCGCCGCCAGCTCCGTAGGCGAGCCAGCCTGCTGGCTGTCAGCGACGCCGGTCAACGCACGGATGGCCGGCATCGCCCTGGACGGGTCAGCGAGCAGGAGCTGGGCGACCTCAGCATCCGCCCGACCCGCTCACTGGGCACCGTTCGAGATGGACAGCTCGGCCAACGCGGACTCCGCCTGCCGTCTGACGGAGACAAGCCGATCGCGCAGACCGGACCGCGCAACACCTGCCTCATGAATCTCGTCAGCCATCGCGTCGATGCGCTCGAACTCCGGCCCAAAGGTGTCCTGCAAGACGGATCGGACCGTGCGGAGCGCATCAACCACGATGCTGTCAGCCTGAGCCAGGATCTCCTGGGTAATGCTGCGGCGACGTTCTGTCCTGGCTTGCTCGGCCTTGACAGCTGCACGCTCGTCGGCAACCACGCCGTACGCCTCCAGACCAATTGTGACTACGACACCGCCGACCTTTGCGACCTTCCCGGCAATGCTCGCGACCTTTCCGACCTTGTTGGCGACCCGCACAGCCTCCCAAGGCTTGAACTTCTTGCCGAAAGCATGACCGACCTTCAGTACAACGCTGTGCCCAGTACTGCCCGAGGCAGCCTTCACACCGTTACCAGCGCCCCAGAACTCGCGAAAGTGATTGAGGTACTTCGACAGGTCACCTGCCCAGCTCGGCGGAGGCTGCAGCGGAGAACCGCCTGGTCGGACCTCCACGTGTCCCGGCCGAATCTCCACGTGTCGCGCTTCGAAGTCGCTGGCTTCTGGGTCACCGAGCTGGACTGAGATACGCCCGTATGGAGTGGCTTCGATCTCCAGTACTTCGGATGCGAGGTCGTCGAACTGGACTTCGAGTACCTGACGTACGGCACCCTCAAACCGACCCAAGGCAGCGCGGAGGTCCTCGTTGAGCGCTGCCATGTGCGCGTCCAGTGCCTCTTCGTGGGGAGCCTCGGCCCCGTTCTCCTCGTCGCGCTCGATGCGATCCGCGAACTGTGTGGCGGCGCGGATCGCGTCCGCACGGAATTGGGCTGCGCGGGCTTCAAGCAGATTGTCCAGATGGATCCGCCTCTTGGAGAGCGCCGAACGCTGCCTTGCAAGGACGGTGAGTGCCGCCTGCTCGTCGGGGTTGTCCGCAAGGACGGCAGATGCTTCGAAGGAAAGCGCGATGATGAGTTGCAGCGGCTGTTTCAGCCTGCCCAACTCTCCCTGTTGGCTGGCGAAGCGGTTGATGAGCGCCGTGACCTTGTCCAAGCCGGAGGCCTCGATGAAAGCGTTCGAGGCAGCGGAATCGGAGGCCGCAAGGTCAAGGCCGTCGAGGTGAAATTGGGCGTCGCATTCCACCCATGGGATCTGGTCGAACGGGCCGAGAGCATTTTTGATCGCTTGATCCCGCACACCTGGGTCTGCTTCCATCGTCCCTGCCTTGGTGACGACGATGAGTGTCTGTCGGGACTTGCCGAGTCGACCGAGTACGTCTCGAAGATGGGCGACGAGGACGTCGTCGAAGAGCTCAACCGTGACTGCGAACAGCACGAGATCGGCTGACTGAAGCGCCTTCTCGGCGAGGTCGTCGTGGTGGGGGCGGCCCGCATGAACGCCTGGGGTATCGACAAGGCGAACGTCGCCGTCCCAGTCGAACTCCTTCACGGCGTCGGTAGTCACACCAGACCCGATGACGACGTTGGCGGCCCCGTTGGTGAGTGCACTGATGAGAGTCGACTTGCCGCTGCTGTATTGCCCGGTGAACACCAGCAGCGGAGTGAGGTGGGCGTCGACCGTGAGACGGTCGAGCAGGGGTCGCGCGACCACCGGTTCGAGCTCGCGGAGGATTCCGCGGAACTCCTCGCCAAGATCTCTGGCAACGGCGGAGGCTTCTTTGAAAAGGTTGACGCTCACGATGCTGAAGTCCTTCTGGCGTTGTCGATGCAGATGCGCTTGCCGATGTGGGACGTCAGTGCGTCCGACCATGTCTCCGCGATCTCGGCGGGTAGATCAGCGTCCACACAAATGGTGGCGGAGGCTGAGTCTGCCCTCACCAGTCGCGCTGGTGCGTCGATAAGGCCGAGTGCGTAGGAGAGCGCACCCGCCGCCTCGCCGCCGGCGTCGCGGGCCCTTCCGCAGGCCAACCTCTCCGCGATGTCTGGGGGATACAACCATGCCTCCGAGAACGCGGCGTCCTCGAGTTCGGCGAGGATGCAGACCCCGGGCGCCCGGGTTGCCCGCTTGACGGAACGAGCCAATCGTTCGCGGCCCGCGATTCGAAGCAAGGCTTCGGTTGTCTCCTTGTCCAACTCTCGGATCAGCGCTCCGAGCGCCTCGCTGTGTTGAGTCCATCGGTTCGCCAGTAGGGCGAGTGCTGCGGAGCGGCCTTCGCTCTGACTGCGCGCGCTGGCAAGACTGCCACGGAGCACGTCGAGTTGCTCGTCGACGGCCCGTTCGTACTCGCCCTTGAGCTCGTCGAGAAGTGGCCCAACCTGCTTCGCCACCTCGTCACGTCGTTTCCGCAACACACCGTCTTCACCTAGGAACACGCGATCGACAAATCCTTTGAGAGGTCCTGTAAGTAGGCTCAGTGCCACGCTGACGCCGACTCCTATGATGGCGCCGACGGCGGCCGTGATGGGTGCTGCAGGACCGCCCGCGGTTCCACCGATCGCGGCGCCCAGTTGAGCACCCGCCCACATTCCTGCTAGGGATCCACCGACACTGACCACCGCGATGCCCGCCCGCCCCAACCGGTTCCCGAGCACCGAGTCGAATCCGGTTAGGTCCCGCAAAGCGAACCTGTCGGGCGAGACGCTGGCCCACTCGGCGTCTGCGTCCGCGATCGTCGAGTCCACAGCATCCCTCAACCGCGAGAAGCTGTCCTCTAGCGTCTTGCGCAACTCCGCCTGCAACGCATCGAGTTCCTTCTCCCAGGCTAGCTGGAGGGACTTGCCAAAGTCGGTCGCCGAGAGATGCCAGTCGCGGCGACGGTCGACTGCGATTGCGATGTCGGACGCTATGGCTTCAGCTGCGGATCGGGTGACACGGTCGAGACGGGCATGGACGTCCTCGTTCTGCTTCCTGTCGTGTTCGGCCTGCACACGGAGCATCGTGGATCCCTGCGCCCACGAGTGCATGAGGCTGTCAGCCTGTCGGCGCTGGCCGTCGACCACCCTCAGCGCTCGGCGGCTCTCGCTGTGCGTGGCGTGCTCCCGCATCAGCGCCTGGGTGAGGTCGTCGATCCGGCTGGCAGCGTGGAGTTCAGCATCCACCTCGCCGTGCGCCAACGCTTCGGTGGCAGCGAGCGCGTGCACGTAAACCACGTCGAGAGGCTCGACGCCGACTGCTGCCATGTGGCGCCTGATCTCATCGACCAGCCCGTCCCGGTTACAGAAGACGCGCTCAGGGAACCTCAGCAGGTTCAACCTCCCGACGCCCTTGAGGGACTGGCGACAGTTAAGCGCGACGATGATCGGCTTGCCGATGACTCCGATCAGACGGAGGGCACGCGCAGTCTCCTCTTGGATTGAGTCGCTGCTCGCGACCCACAAGATGAGATCCGCATGGTGTGCGGCGTTGAACGCGAGCTCGAAGTCTTCGGCTCCATCGCGTGCACCGACGCCGGGAGTGTCGACGACCTCGATGCGGCTGGACGCCGTCGGGATCGCAGTGAAGACATCGCGTGAGAATCGTTGACTGCCGTCTCCGATCCTGTCGAAGTGTGAGCCAGACAGCGCAGACAGGAGCGATGACTTGCCGGCCATCGTCCGCCCCATCAGGACAACGCGCATCGGTGCGTGGAAGTCGTCGGTTGCTTCTTGCCAGGCCACCCATGACCCGTTGTCGGCACTGAGTAGTTCGGAGTCGATGCCATCGAGCTCGGACGCGTCGTGCAGTGCCTGGTCACGGATGGCTCCAGCTTGAGCGGCGAAGGTTGCCACGACGTCTCGGATCTGCGGCCACGGGTCTGACAACATCGGCTCTTCACCGAAGAACGCAGGGAGTGCCGACGGTAGCCACTTGTGGCGGGAAGGGACGTCGCGCACAGTCACATTCCGATCATCTCAAAGGGGTCCGACGTTGAATCGTGGCAGGGAGTGTCGCGCTGTCGAAGGCGGTGCAGGAGTGGTGCTACGACATGCGTGCCGACGACGCGCCCGGTCGGCTCAGGCGGCCTGTAGCCACGACTGTTTCCACAGGTCCGGCCTCGGATGACATCTAGGTTTCGCGCATGATGTGCTGGCGGTCAGCGGGAGTCAGCCACAAATGCGAGGAATGGGCTGGGCGACCCACTCCATGAGACGTAGAGGGCCTCCCGAGCTCTGGTGCTCGCAACGAAGAGCAGACAGCGCTCCCTGAGCATGTCGCAGTCGTGTTGCAGCGGATCCACCTCCGGCGGTGTTACCTCCTTTGCGAACGGCACAGCCCGCTCGGTGGCACCGATCACGGCGACACAGCGGAACTCCAGGCCCTTCATCGCGTGCATGGTGGCCAGTCGTACCCCGTCGACGTCTGCGCCAGGCTGGTCTCGCACCCGGACGGCCCGAATCCCGGCCCCGATCAGCTCGTCATACACGCTGCTGAGCATCGTGTTGAACCGCGCGCAGACGGCGATCTCGCTCGGCGCCACGCCTTGCTCCAGCCACTCCGCCACCCGCTTGACAAGCGCCGTGACCTCGGCGTGGGACGTTGGATGCCACTGCGCATGCGGCCGCTTGCCATGCAGCAGTGAGCGGTATCCGGCGAGGCTGTCCTCACCCTCACCGGCGAGATCCTCGACCCGTGACCCGACGAGTACGCCGGTGGACCATGCGAGGATCTCCTCAGTGCTGCGGTAGTTGATGCGCAGGCGGCTACTGCGACCGGCGACGGGGATGCCGAGGGCGTTGAGGGACACCCGGGAGTCGTAGATCCGCTGGTGTGGGTCGCCGGTGATGAACAGGTCGTCGGGGCCAGGTGCTACGGCGGCGCGTAGCACGCGCCACTGGGCCGGGTGCAGGTCCTGCGCCTCGTCGACCACCACGTGGTCGAAGCCGTGCACGCCGAGGTCAGCCTCCCGCAGCAGTTGCGCAGCCCGTGCGCACACCTGCAGGTGAGTGACTGTGCCGGCCGCCTTCAGCTCGGCCGAAAACAGCTCCACCGCGTCCCACACCCGGTCACGCTGCCGCAGGCCCAGCGCCGAGCCTCGCCCCCGCCGGCTGACCTCGCGGTATTCGTCACGGCTTCGGACGTCCTGGGCGAGGATGACGTGCCGGTATTCCTGGGCGAGGAACTGCTCGGTCCAGGGCAGGGTCAGTCGCCGGCACACCCGCCGCCAGACTTGCCGCTCGTCGGCATCCCCCACCGGGGTCGGCGCCCGACCGGCGAGGGTCCGTACCACCCGATTGGCGAAGGCGTTCACCGTGGTCACCTCGACCCGCGCCACCTGCTCCTCGTCGGCGAGAAGCAGTGCCAGGTTCTCGCGCAGGGCTGCAGCCAGAGCGTTGGTATACGTGGTGAGCAGCACCCGACTGTCTGCCGAGCGGGACAGCAGGTGCTTGACCCGGTGCAAGGCCACCACCGTCTTCCCCGTCCCCGGTCCGCCCGTCACCTGCGCCGCCCCCCGGTACGACGTCCGGTATGCAATGCGCCGCTGTGACGGGTGGAGGAAGACCCGCCAGGCGGCGAAGGGCTTTTCGAGGATCTCGGCCAGCTCATCGGGTCGAGTCACCAGCATGATGCGCGTCTTGGTGTTGGCGATCGCCGCCGCCAGGTTCTCGCTCGGCTCCGGCGAGGCTTCGACCGGCCTACGCTCGGCCACAACGTCGCGGTAGACCTCTTCGGGCGTAAAGCCCTCGGCGAGGTACTGCAGAACCTCGAACTGGTCCTCGGGCAGCAACGCGCCGAACGCTTCGAGCTGCGGCTTGTCGGTGATCGTCCGGACCGCCCGCAGCACCTGATCATCAACGCCGAGGTCGCGCAGCACCGCGTCCGAGTGCCGCGCGAACAGCGACGTCGGTGCGTGCGCCGCCGCCTTCTCCATCGCATGAGTGATCTGTTCGATGGCGACGACGTCGCGGACCTCCAGGGCGCGGGTCGCGGTGTTGACTGTGTACAGCCGCTTCGCCGCCCAGGTGTAGGCGTCGTCGTGCGGCACGACGTTGAGCAGCAGGAAGGTGTCGCTGCCGTCGTCGGGTGCCAGCACCACTCCGCGCCAGAAGTCAGTGATGCGGATGGTCCGCATGCGCGGGTCTCTGGCGTTGTTCACCGACTCCAGGTGCAGGCCCTTGTCGGCATACAGCTCGGCGACGGTGAGCTGCTGGAATTTCTCCATCGCCTTGCGCACGCCGGCTTTGATCGGCTTCTCCAGGACGTCGTAGCTCTCCCAGAAGCTCTTGGCCAAGGCAAGCTGAGGCAAGGTGTTCCTCCTGTCGGGATGGCGGGGGACGCGAGACTACCGGGCAGCAGCAGGATCAAGATCCCGCCCGCGACTGCTGGAGCTTGTCGCTCTCGCCCAGCATCCGCGCAGCTGCCTGCAGTGCCTCGCCCTCCAGTTCCACCACGACGCACACATCGTTGTCCGCCCATCGTCCTTCCGACGCCATGGTCAGTTCGCCTCACTCGACGGCGGCCGGCTTCGGCCGCGCTTGCCCGACTTGTAGGCAGCATCCATGGATGAGTACTTTGCAGCCCTCGCGATCATGCCGTTCTCCGTCTGATCGGCAAGGTAGGCGAGAGCGGCCGCCTCTTCGGCCAGATCGTCGTGCAGCTGAGGCGGGGCGGCGGGCAAGGCCTCGGACAGGGCAGCCTGTGCCTGACGGATCTCGGTGAGGGCAGCGGTGGGGGCACCGGCGCTGAGGTGGCCGGACGCGCGGCGCTTCGCCTGCTGCAGTTGGAGATAGACCAACTCCGTACGCACGGTCGGATCGGGGATCCGCCCTGCGGCTTGGTCGCCGGGGACGACGTTGACGTGCAGCGGCACGGTGAGAGTGTGCTGAGCGAGGTCGGGCAACTCAACCCACGTGAACTGGCACGTGGCGACCTGAGCCAGGCCGAGCCCGGCGATGGCGGGAACGTCGAAGGTCAGCAGCAGTTTGCGGGCCTCATCCGCGTAGAAGCTGCCCAGCTCGACGAGAAGTCCGTCGTCGGTCACCGTCACCGGCATGTCGTTGACGACCTGGACCGCGCGTACCTGAGGTGAGGTCTTGACCAGCAACGAAGCCGCCTGGGCGGCCTGGGAGAGCAGGCCGTCGACCTCGCCAGCTATGAGCGCGCCGGCGCTGTCGGGTTCCTCGGCGAACAGTTCGTTGCCGGACCCGCCCCGGGCGATCGCCGACATGAGCCGCTCGTCGTAACCGAGTCCGTAGCCGAGCGTCGACGTGGTGATGTTCTCGGCGTGGGCCTTGGCGGCGATGCCGCCCAACCTGTCGGGGTCGGTGACGCCGGCGTTGGCGTGCCCGTCGGAGATGAGCAGCACGGTCGCCCCGGCCGCGCCGGTGACCCGCCCGGCCTCCTGTAGCCCACGCAGGTAACCGGCGGACAGGTCTGTGCTGCCGCGCGCGCTGAGCTGGGCGATCGCGCGTTTCACCGCCTCCTTGTCAGTGAGCGGCCCTGCCGCAACCGTCACCTCTACCCGGTCGTCGAATGCGACCAGGCCGAAGTTGTCGCTGGGATTGAGCTTGTCGATCAGACCGATGAGTGCCGCCTTCGCGCCGTCGATCCGGTCACCGGCCATCGAGCCGCTGCGGTCGAGCACTACCTGGAGGGTGGACGCGGGCCGAGCGGTAGTGGAAGCCGGTGCGGACGGGGCGGTCAACTCGATGAGGACAGCGAGTTGGTTGTCCGTCTCGAGCGCCAGCAAGTCAAGATCGAGATGAGCCGCGATGTGCATGGTGGTCTCCTTGAGGGAATGAGCGGAGCGAGCGATCAGAGACCGAACACTTTCTGCGCCAGGCTGCGCCAAGCGGGGTAGTCAACCCCGCGGATGTCATCGGTGGTCACGAGCTTGCCTCTGCTGCCGCCGCCGTCCTGATCGGGGAGGATCCCGTTCGCGGCGTACCACTCCTTCTTCAGCGCCCACTTCGAGGCGTAGCGCGGGTCGGAGAGCATGCCGAGGTGCTCCCAGATGACGGTCTCGCCCAGGTCGGTCAGGATGGTGAAGTCCGGTCGGACCGTCCGGCCGTCTTCGCCGGTGAAGGGCGATTCGTAGTCGTAGGCCAACCCCAGCTCGTCCAGGAGATTGGCGATGAGCAGCTCACTCTTGCTCCGGACCAGCTCCCCGCGGGCGGTTCGGTGCACGAGACCGCGGTCGATGACAGCATCGCCGACCTGAATCGGCTCGGAGGCGACGAAGAGGTTGGTCAGCCGGCTGGCGGTGTCGGAATAGACGGCGGAGCCCAGCTTGGCGACCTCGTCGAGGTCCTCCTCGTGCAGCAGGATCACTTTTCCCCGCTGACGGGTCAGGGCGGTGTAGAGCAACTCGCGGCTCAGGCCGCCGCGGTCCGCGGGCAGCACCACGACCGTCATGTCGAATTCGCTGCCCTGCGCCTTGTGGATGGTGATGGCCCAGGCCAGTTCCAGCATGGGAGCGTCACCATCGTCGGACCAGTCGTAGTAGTCGTACTTGACGCCGCTGCGCCCGCTGAATTCGATCTCGGTCTTGTTCGGCGGCCAGGTGACCCACTTGGAGCGGGTCTGGCCGACCACCACGCCGAGCTCACCGTTGGCGACGAAGCGCTCCGCGTCCCTCGGGTAGATCCGTGACTGCTTGAACTGGTGGTTGCGGATGTTGATCACCTTGTCACCGACCACGATCCGCTCGGGACCGATCGGCTTGGCGTTCCAGCGCCTCGGGCCGGTTGCCTGGTCGAGTGCCCACGTCCCGAACGCGTCCTTGAGCGCCCGGTTGATCTCCGTGGTGCCCCACCCCCGGCCGCGGACCGGGGAGAGGATCTGCCAGGCATCGGCCTTCTTCGCCGCGCCACCGGGGAAATAAAGATTGCCCCTGGCGGAGATGACGCCGCCGTAGCTGCCGCCGAAGGCGGCTGCCAGCTGCTCGTCGGAGGCCTCCCGCAGCTCCGGGATCTCTTCCCGCAGCACCGCGAGCAGGGTGACGAAAAGCTCAGCCCGGTCATAGCGCACCGCCCGCAGGGTCGGCAACTGCTCGCCGGCTCGCAGCCGTTCCCAGACGAGGTCGGCGGCCGGTGACAGCTCACCGTCGGCGAACCAGCTCGCGAGCACCAGGTCGTCGCGGTCCTGTCCGACCTGCCGCCGAGGAATCGTGAGTTCCGCATAGCCGGGGGCGCAGCGAGGGCTCCGGGTGGCGATGTCCTCGGGTGCGAGACGCCGAACGATGTCGACGAACGGGCGGCCGGCGCCGATCGGCGGGAGTTGTCGGGGGTCGCCGACGAGGATCAGGCGTTGCACACCGGTGACCGCGTCGAACAGCGCCGCGAGTTGCTCCTCGGTGAGCATGGACGCTTCGTCGACCACGATCGTCTTGTAGTTCTTGGCGCGGGTCTGGACGTCCCCAGTCACCAGGTAGCGCTCGGTCCATGGGTTGTACCGCTTGGTGGCGATGAGGAACTGCGCGAGGGTGACGGCCTCCGCCTCCACGCGCTGCGCCAGTTGCACCCGAGCTTTCCCGGTCGGGGCGACCAGAAGGACGCCGCCCGCGGCGACGGTCTCCATGTGCCGCAGCACCTGGAGCAGCGTGGTCTTGCCGGTTCCGGCTGAGCCGATCAGCACGCTGACCCGTGAGGAGTACAGGGTGTTGAGAGCGGCCACCTTCTCCGCCCGTGCCCGCGTCTCGGCGTCTCGCTCCTCTGCGGACAGGTCGACGCGGATCGGGCCGAGCAGGTCATCGAGTCGCCGCACGAAGTCCGGCAGGTCGGCGATCGACGGTGCCTTGAGCCGCCGCTCGACCTCCTTGCGAATGACGGCGCCGACCTCGGCCAATTCGGTGAGCTGCAAGGCCGGCATTCCGTTGGACAGCATCACGCCGGCGAGCGGACCCTGCGGCGGCAAAGTGTCGGCGGAGAGCTGGTGGGCGTCGAGGACATCGCCCGTCACTGGGCAGGGCACGCTGAGCGTTCGGGCCCTGATGCTGGTGACGACATCGGCCTGGGGCTGGAGCGTGTGCCCCGCTGCCTTCGCTCGCTGCAGTTCGTCGACGATGAGGGCGCTCACCCGGCGGGCGTCGAGGGGGTCCGACATGGCGCTGGGGGTGGGGAGTGGGTGCTCGGAGGCGACGGAGGCGTCCGGGAAGCAGCCCCGGTCGATGATGGTGAAGGGTACGGCGTCGGGTTGGTGGCGGTCGGCCTCGAACAGCCGGTACGGGTTGGCGGTGATCTGCTCGTCGGTCAATGCGGGATCGCGTTCCTCGACGACAAAGAACCGTTCGGCCTGCTCTCGGGTCAACGAGAAGCGGCTCAGCAGCTCAAGCAGCTTCCGCCGCTCCGGCCTGAGCGCCTTCCAGGTGGCGCGGACGGTGGACGTCAGGTGGCTCTTCGCGGCGATCCCGAGCCGGTCGGGGTCTGCCATCGCCTGCTCGAGAGTCAGCCATGGGTCCGCGTCGGGACCGCCTGCGGCGGCAACCGTGTGGGCGAAGGTCACCGACTGCGGAACGCCGAAGGCGGCCAGCACGCTGGCCAGCCCGGGCCGGGGCCCCCGCAGCTTCCATAGCCGGTTGAGCTGCCCCTCCAGCCAGTCGAAGCCCAGGGGTCCCGCCGCGGTTCCGAGCAGCCGCTGCGCGGTGCGGCCCGCCGCCATCAGGGCGAGCAGCGCGTCGATGGCCAGGTCGTGGCTGACGTGCTCGGTCACGTACGAGAATGCCTCCCAGCCCCCTTCCGGCGCGAAGGCCAGGGCATCCGTGATGTCGATGCCCCGGTCGTCCCGGGCGGCGAGCAGCGCCTGGTACGGCATGAGGAATCCCCGCTGCTGGTCCGGGCGCAGCGAGTGCGAGACGTTGGTTTCCCACATCTGTGCCGGGAACCGCTCGCCGCCGCTGCTGCGGTAGGCGCCGGTGGGGGTGACGTCGGTGACGAGGGCAGCGCCGACCAGGAGCCGACGGGGGTCGTCGCTCAGCGGGCTGTGCTTGGCGTAGAAGAAGACGAGACTCGACTCGGGCCGCACGGTGCCGAAGAAGCCTTCGAGAATGGTGCGCTGGTTGTCGCCGTGCATCATCCAGGTGGAGTTGTCCCAGCCGGTGATCTCGTCCACCTGCTCCTCAAGCTCTGGGCGCAGCCCGAGTTTGCGCTGTTCGTTGATCTTCTTCGCGCCTTCCCGGGACATCCAGCGGAACGGCACCGCTTGGGCGGTGTACGCCGCTATCGGCTGCTGGGTGAGCTGGAAGGTGGCGAACGCCGGCGACTTCTGCGTGAAGGGGTGCTGGCGCTGGAACGGGATGACCCGCGGGGACATGAAGGTGGCCCGTTCCGCGACGCACGGCGGCGCGTCCGCGAGGGGCAGGTCGGCGATGTCGCTGCCGGCCAGGTGCTGCTCGTGGTCGTCGTGCCGGCGCTGGCCGATGTTCTTCAGCAGCACACAGGTGCCGTTGCCGTGCGGGTCGGCGCAGACGGTGCCGTTCCAGCCGGCGTCGTGCCATGGCACCCGGATGGAGATGTGTTCGATCGCCCGGGCCGGCTCGTTCATGGCGCCTCCTCGTTCCGTGCCGTCGGTGACGACGGCGGGCTGTGGTCGTGTGGCGGGGTGCCTGCGGCGTTATTGCGACCGGCGCAGCGAGGCGAGCAGGTCGGCAATCTCGGTGGTGCTCGGGTTCGCGGCGTTGCCCAGGCGCTTGAGGTCGGCGAGCAGCGCCGACAGGGTCTTCTCAGCGGCCTGTCGCTGCCCGGCGCCAAGTTGCAGCAGGCCGATCTGGCGGCGCAGTTCGAGGGTTCGCCGGTCGTCGTCGCCGTACACCTGGCGCTCGTCCTGCAGCAGGTCGTTGAGCTGCCGAAGCGCCTGACTCGTCTGGCCGGTCAACGCCTGGCAGGTCGCCTCCTGCAGGCGGCAGCGCAACAGCAGGTCGGTCTGCGTACCGTCGGCGGCGGCGAGGTCGACGGCGAGCTCGTGGTACGCGGGCGCTGCGCGGTGGTAGTCCCCGCCCTCGAACAGCACGTTGGCCAGCTCGAAGCGCAGGCTCACCACGTCACGGTCGGTGCCGCCGAACGTACGGCTGGCCGGCCCGGCCACCTCGGCCAGCACCTCCGCGGCCTGGCTGTAACGGGACTGCCGGACCAGTTCGTGGGCTTCGCTGCGGGCCCGGTCCAGGTCGCTCCGGTTGAGCCGGTCCGGACGCGATTCAGTTTCTTCCGGGAGGGCCGGCGTAGCGGACTCTGGGGGCGTGGGGGACGGCGCGGGTGGTGTGCCGGTCACCTCGGCGAAGACCCGGCTGAGAACACGCGCGTACATCCGGACCGGGCTCGCGGCCGACGGCGAGCCGAGCGCGCCCGGTAGCGGGCCGAGGTCGGCGGCGAAGGGCAGCAGCCGGTCGTAGACAGCCTCGGCGCTCGAGGGACGGGACTGGGGCTTCTTTTCCAGCAGGTCGAGCACCAACCGTTCCAGACCCGGCGGCACGTCGGCGCGGAGTGAGCGGAGTGCCGGTGGCTGCTCCTTGACCTGCTTGCTCATCACCGAGTAGGACGTCGAGCCGGTGAAGAGGTGCCCGCCGGAAAGCATCTCGTGCAGGGTGCAGCCGAGCGCGTAGAGGTCGGTCGCGGGGCTGCTGACGTTTGCCTCGACCTGTTCCGGAGCCATGTAGGCGGGGGTGCCCAGGGGCTGCCCGGTGTGGGTGATCCTGGAGAAGTCGGCGAGGGTCGGCGCCACCGCGAGCCCGAAGTCGAGGACCTTCACCCGTCCGTCCGGCTCGAGCATGAGATTGCTCGGCTTGAGATCACGGTGCACCAGCGACGCGCGGTGGGCGGCGGCGAGCACCGCGCAGACCTGGGCCGCGATCGCCGCCGCCCAGCCGATGGGCAAGGCACCCTGCTCGGCGACGAGGTCGGCGATGCTGATCCCGCGGATGCGCTGCATCACCAGGAAGGGGCGACCGTCGTGGTCGACCCCCACGTCGTAGACGGCCGGCACGCCAGGATGTTCCAGCCGGGCGGTGATGCGGGACTCCCGGACGAAGCGACGGATGTGCTCGTCGTCCCGGGCGCCGTCAGGGAACCGGATGAACTTGACCGCGATCTCCCGGTCGAGCTTCGTGTCCCGCCCCAGCCAGACCTCACCCATGCCGCCGCGGGCGAGAGGGAACTTTTCCAGCTCGTATCGCCCGTTGCTCAGCGTTCGCCCCGACACAGCCTCTCCCCTGCCCCCACAGCCATGGGCACGCTATTCACCCGCTGCTCCGCCCGGTCGTAGCCTGCCGTCAGCGAGACCTGCGAATCCTAGTGCCACGAAGGACTCCGCGAGTTCCGCCGTTTCCCGCACCGTCTGTTGGAAGGCCGACAGCATCTGGAACGCCTCGCCATACTCGCGTTGCGCGTCGATCGGCAGCCGGAGCAGCGATGCCCGGTGGAAATCGGTGCGGGCGGAGCCCGAGGAGGTGCGAGTTGTTGCCGACTGTGCGATGCGGAGGAACCCGGCCAGGAACTGAGGGTCGAGCCGCTCCGGATCGACCCGGAACAGAAGGAGTTGCGGGCCGAGCAGGTTCCCGTCCTCGGTGAGCACTCGGACCGCCGCGTGCCGGCTGGGGGGCAGTGCGACCACGTCGCCACGCCGTAGCTCGATTGAGCCGAGGCCGGCACTGCCGGTCCCGGAGGGTGGGCGACCGAGGCGAACGTCCTTGACCGTGAGAACCGGCAGGTCGCCCCGGTCCGTGGCCATCCCCATCGGTGCCTGACGGATGGACACCGCACCGGCCCTGGCCAGTTCGCCGATGGTGGTCGTCGGCGGCGGCTCGGGGGCGTCCCGGGTGGTCAGGTCGGGCAGGGTGTCGGCGACGGTCCTGGCCGCCGCGTACAGCCGGGTCCGGGTCGGCCCAAACGCCAGCGTGACAGGGGCTGCGGCGCTCCCGACGAGGTGCCGGGAGGGGGTGAGGTCGACGTGCTCGTCGAGCAGATCGAGGATGCGGACCGAGGCGCCCGGGCCCGCCTGGCGGGCCTCCGGGTCGGCGAGGAACGACCGCCACCCGTCCTCGATCCTGTCGCGGTCGGCCGTGGCGTCGAGCAGCAGCACGTGCGCGTGGTCCGTGCCGTCGGGGCGGCGCAGCACCCACAGGTCCGGGCCGCCGGGCGCGGTCGTACCCGATCCGGGCAGGCTGATGACCGCCCGGAGCGCGCCGGAGCGGAGCAGGTTCGCCCGGATGCGACGGCCGGACCGACGGCTCGCCGCGGCGGCCGGCATCAGGATCGCCGCGCCTCCGCCAGGCCTCAGGTGGGCGAGGCAGTGCTGAAGCCAGGCCAGTTCCGGCTCGCCCCGGGGCGGCATCCCATACGTCCAGCGGGGGTCGTTGGTGAGCTCGTCGTGGCCCCAGGAGCGCTCCGCGAACGGCGGGTTGCACACCACGGCGTCGAACATCTCGTTCGCGAAGGCGTCGCGCCGCAGGGAGTCACCGACGGCGAGCCGCGCGCCAGCACCCTGCAGGAGCAGGCGGGCGACGCTCAGCCGGGCGGCGGTCAGGTTGATCTCCTGCCCGGACAGTTCGGTGGCGCCAGCGGCCCGTCCGGCTACCAGCAGGGTGCCGATTCCGCAGGCCGGGTCGAGCAGCCGTCCGCCGGCCGCGCCGGTCAACGTGATCATGAGGTTGGCCACCCACGACGGGGTGACCGTGTGTCGGCGGGAGTGGACCTCGAGGTATCGCTCACAGAGGAAGTCGAAGACCGCGGCACCACTGTCCCGCTCGGCGGCTTCGCCGGCGAGCCGGACGATGGTGAGCGAGTCCTCGTCCGGCATGTCCGTGAGGAGGGTGTCGAACTCCGGGACGACGCTGCGGAGCAGGTCGACGAGGTTCGCCATGACGACCGGGTTCGGCTGGTCGGCCAGGGCCTTCCACCGCTCGGGTTCCCGCTCAACGGCGACCAGAAATCCGCCGACATTCCCGATCCGATCACCCAGCTCGCGGTCGGCCGCGGCGCCACGCAGCGACTGCCACAACCGGTCCACCGGCCTGACGTCGTACGGCTTGCCGTGCCGGGTGAGCCACCCCTCCACGTCCGGCAACGCGTACAGCGGGCTCGCCGAACTGCCGCCCACCGGCTGGGGAAAGTCCGCGAAACGACGTCGCCAGTTGCTGACCGCCGCACGGCCGACACCTGCCAGCCGGGCGATATCGCCGCTGGCAACGGTCGCGCCGTCCCGCCCGGTCACCGGCCACCTCCCCGACTCGTCACCGGAAACCGGGTCAGCACCCCTCGGCTCTGGAGTTCGGCGATGTGTTCGGCCGCGCGTTGCGGCGCCGTCCCGCCATGCACCAGCAAGCCGGCCTCGATGTTCTTGTTGACACCCGACTGGGTCAGGTTGGCGCTTGAGACAAGCAGAAGCCGCCGGTCGGCGACCGCGATCTTGGCGTGCATCTTCGCCCGGTCCTCGACCCGCTGCTCGACCGGCCAGTGCCACACCTGCACGCCCGGCACGTCGGCAAATGCCGCCGCTGGTTCGGCACCGTTGAGCGCCCCACGAGCGCCGTCCAGCGTCTCGACGAGGACGGTGACGGCCACGCCCCGATCGACCGCCGACGCCAGCGCCGCCATCAGCGGCGGGTATTTCGTGGCCGAGTAGGTCATCAACAGCAGCTCGGTGCGGGCCTCGGTAACCAGGTCGATGAGCACCTGGGCGGTGGCGCGGACCGGCACCGGGTGGGTGCTCGGCCCGCTCCACACCGACTCGATCCGCACCGCCGCCGACCGCTGCGCGTGGCCGGCCGCCAGCCCGCGCAGGTAGGCCGCCGCCTCCACTCCCGGCACCCCCGATGTCCGCTGGGCGGCGAGCACCGCCCCGGCCGTCTCGGCGAAGCCGGGCACCGGGACGGCATGCCGCAGTGCCTGCTCCGGCCAGCCGTCGCCGAGCCGGTCGGCCAGCACCCGCAGGTGCGCCGGCCCAAGCCGGTGCACCGCGGCCTCGGCCGCCGCCTCGAACGCCGGGCGCCAGGTCATGGCAGCTCGGGGAAGAGCGCCAGGTCCGGCTTGTCGATCGGTACGACGAATCGCCGGTCCAGGAATCGGTTGCCGCGCTCGCAGGTCGTCTCGGAGACGAACAGGCAGACGTGGCAGGCGGCCCCGTGCAGGAAGTCCTCCGGGTAGTGCGGGAGCCGCTCGGCGCAGAGCGGATCCGACGAGCAGTGCATCGCGTCGGACAGTGCCCGCCGGGTCAACCGGACCAGCGCGTCGTGCTCGGCGAGCGACACCAGACCACCGAGTGTTCCCTCCGCGTCCGGCACCGCCGTGTAGATGAGAATCCCGGAGCGCGGGTCGTCCGGGGTGCTCGTGTAGATCCGCTCCGACAAGCTGGCCGAGCTGTAGCCGCATTCCAGGGCGATGGTGCGGATCAGCAGGTGCGACAGGGTGTGCAGGGCGAGGTACCGCTCCCCCGGCCAGTGCTTCATCCGCTCGAAGCCGCCCCGGACACGACCGGAGTAGCGGCTCTCCCGGAACCGCCCGTACGCCTCCCGGTGCGTTTCCATGGCTTCGGTGGCGGTGACCCGCCGCTCCCAGTCGACCAGCAGGTCCTCGGGAAGCCGGAGGAAGATGCCCTCGCCGCGTACCTCGCTGGCCGGCACCCAGGTCGCCGTGGCCTTGGACAGCGGTGCTCGCCAGACGAGGTCGGGGTCCATCGGGTCGGGGGCGTCGAGGCGGGTGAAGCCGACCAGCGCCCGCACCTCGCGCAGCCGCTCGGCCTGGATGACGTCGGCGTAGATTTCCTTCAGCTCGCCCGGCACGCCGTTCGGGTCCCGCCGCAACGTGAAGTCAGGAGTGGCGGGCGGCAGCTCCCCGGCGGAGAAGATCTCCCACTCCGGTGTGTGCAGATCCGGGTAGCCCTTCTCGTCCTCGTCACCCTTCGGTCCGCTGCGGTGCCGCTCGATGGCCGCCCAGAGTTGCTGGTCGGTCCACCGCTCGAACTCACGCAGCGCCGGCACGGCGGAGCGGGCGAAGGGCAGGAACGCGACGCTCTCCATCTTTTCGAAGGTCGACCAGTGCTGTTCGACCTTGGTCTGCAGCTCGCTGGCACCGGTGCGCGGCACGGCGAGCGCGGAGAGCGTCTGCGCGAACCATTGGTTGGACGCACCGACCACCAGCAGCTTCAGCTCGCCGGTGCACTCTCCCGGCCCGAAGTCGCCCAGGTGGGCCCGGCGGCCCCGGCAGCGGGGCAGCTTCTCCGCGCCGCGCTGGCCGAGCACCTCCTTCATGTTGCGGCGGGCGCCGCACGGCACGCACCTGATCTCGACGTTGGCGCCGAGGTTGCCGCCCCGGTCGTCCATCCGCAGCTTCGGGTGGCTGGCGTTGGGACAGTTGCCACCCTGGTGCACGTACTGGGCGTACGGGAAGTCGTCGAGGTGACCGGCGGTGCAGGCCAGCACGAACCGGGCCGCCACCGCCATGGGCCGCCGGCCCGACTTCTTGCGCCCGCACACCGTGTGGAAGAACCGCGCCTCGTGCGGCTTGCGGGCCTTGGCGTTCTCGAACCCGAAGACCCCTCCGTCGATCGGGGCCAGTTCGTCGCAGGCGGTGCAGCGCAGCCAGCCGGGGAAGGGCGTGACCGGCACGCCGACCTTGGCCGCTGGGCCGTTGGGCTGCTGGTCGGCGCCGTCCATCCACGGCGCCGGCCGCAGCTCCTTCACGGACTTCTGCTTGAGCAGCTTGCGCACGGCGGCGAGGAGCCGGGGCTCGGCGATCGGCTCCCAGTCGGGCACCGCGGTGTGGTTCCAGTCGTCGAGGCCACGCACGAGTACGGAGAAGTTCGGCAGGTCGACGATCGCGCCGACACCGGTGGTGAACATCAGGTGGCTGGGGCGGACCGAGCCGACCCGCCGGAAGTGCTTGCCCGCCATCAGTTCCCCTTCCCCGCGAGGGTTGACTCGCCCAGCTCGTCCCCGTCCGGCAGGTCCTCATCCCGCACGTCGTCACGCGGCGGCGGCCCGAATGACCACTCCGGTGCCCCGTACTGCGGGTCGAAGATTTTGTCGCCAGCCGGCAGCACCAGGTTGATCTCGTTCTCGGTCTCCCGCATGGACTGCCCGACCGTCAGGTCGGTCCACCGCTCGCCGCCGGCAACGGTGAGCAGGCCGGCCAGCTTCTGCTGCTTGAAGGTCCCGTCGGCGTAGCCGAGCCGCACCGAGCCGGTCTTCCGCTCGTTCCACAGGTCCCGCAGCCGGTTGATGCGCTCGGAGAGGTAGTCCCGGCCGCGGTTGCCGGCAATGTCCTCGGCCCGCTGGAGGAACCGGTCGACGACGCGCTGCACCTCGGGGCCGTCGAGCGGCACGTCCTGCGCGTCGGTGTTGCGGGAGAAGCTCTCCTCTGCGTTGCGCACGGCCGCGACCAGGGTCGCGGTGGTCTGCCGGTCCAGCGCCCGACGGGTGTACGGGGTGACGGACAGCGCCTCCACCTGGCGGTAGAAGGTGGCGTGGTAGTACTCGAAGTCCTCGTAGTGGGCGAGGTCCCGGGGCCGGGTCCAGTTGTAGAGCGTGACCACCAGCCCGGGCCGGCGGGCGTCCCGACCGACCCGGGAGGACGCCTGGATGTACTCGGCGGTGTTCTTCGGCTGGCCGGTGACCACCATGAGGCCGAACCGGGACACGTCCACCCCGACCTGGAGCATCGACGTGGCCAGCACCGCGTCGACCGGAAGCTGGCCCTCGTTCTGCCGCTTGTAGAAGCGGTCGGTCACCGGGTGCAGGTTGAGTCGCGGGTTGGAGGCGGTCTTGGCCTTCATGGCCTCCCGCATGTCCTCGAAGATGGCCTTCCGCCGGGCGGTCGTGTCGATCTCTGGGTCAAAGCCGATCTCCAGCCGCTTGAGCACCTCGCTGATGTCGCCGGACGAGATCCGGGACGTCAGCTCCTGCACGTTGAGCATGCTCGGGCCGACGAGCCGATCGGAGAGGTCCTTACGCCGGCCGTGGGTGCGGACACGCGTGGTCACGTCGTCGTCCAGCAGGCGGCGCATGCCGGCCAACTCCCGGGTGGCGCTGAAGTAGCCGACCGTCGTCATGTACGGGTCGGCGGGCTTGCCGTACCTGTCGAACAGGGTCTGTCCGGCGAGCAGCAGGATCTCCGCGACCCGGATCTCGGCGGACTTCATGCGTACGCCGTGGGCGCAGACACCGAGGTACCGGCGGCCCGGGTTCGCGACGGTGACCGGCACCTGCTCGCTGAAGAACGTGTCGGTGATGTCGATGACCGGCGGCGGGAACACCGCCAGGTCCCGCCCGAATACGCCGAGCACCTGCTCCCGGGCCCGCTTGGTCGTGGCCGTGGAGGCAACGATCTTCGGCCCGGCCTCGCCGCCGTCCGGCAGCGGCCAGGTGCAGAGCTGGTCGACCGCTGCCTCGAAGAGGCCGACCACGGTGCCGAGCGCCCCGGAGATGAGGTGCAGCTCGTCCTGGATGATCAGGTCCGGCGGACGCAGCCGGATCACCGGCTGGCTGGTGACTGCCTCCAGGCTGCCCTTCTTGTTGTGTCGGTTGCTGCAGTTGGTGCGCTGGTCGAGGTCGTCGTGTCGGTAGCCGTGCCGGGGGCAGCGCTCGCGCACTCGCCCGAAGAGCAGGCCGGCGAACCCACGCCACGGCAGCTGGGCGAGCTTGTCGACGGTGGCGATGACCAGGCTGGGGGCGTACCGGTAGATCTCCTCGTCAACCGTGAGGATCGGCAGGCCCTCGCTGCTGCGGGTGCGGGAGAACGGGCAGGCGTCGACGCCCTCGGCCTCGGCGCAGAACAGCAGGACGCGGCGCAGATCCTCCTTCGGCTCCAGGTCCCGCTCGGCGCGCAGCTTCGACCCGCACCACGGGCAGCTCAGCGTCTGCAGGACGTTGGTGAATTTGCCATGACCGGCCTCGCGCGCCTCGGCGATCTGCTCGGCCGCCTCGTCGAACCAGTTCGGCGAGACGCCACCGCCGACCCAAAGCCCGATGCGGAACGGCTCCTTGCCCCAGGTGCTCTCGTCACGCTGGCGCAGCACCTCGGCGGCGCAGATCAGCGCCGCGGCCCGCTGGAACTGCTGCGCGGTGAGCAGCCGCAGCGTGTAGCGCATGAGCACCGCGACACCTGCCTCGCCGCTGCGGGCGTCCGCGCCAGAGCCGACCACGCCCTGAAGCCGGCGGATGGCGAAGGTGAACGCGGTCAGGCCCAGGTAGGCCTCGGTCTTGCCACCACCGGTCGGAAAGAAGAGCAGGTCGACTGTCGCGTCCCGACTGGCGGCCCGGTCGGAGTGCGCCGGGTCGGTAAGCGACGGCAAGTTGAGCAGCACGAACGCGAGCTGGAAAGGCCGCCAGGAGGCGGCTGCGGCACCGCGCGCGTCGATGGCGGCCTTGGCCTCCGGGTACGTCAGGCCCTGCTCCTCCCGGAGGCGGGCGACCTCGCTGTGCCGGCGCTGCAGCGCCATGGCCTCGTTGGCGAACCGGAACGCGGCGAGCGCGTCGGCGTGCTTCTCTTCCTCTGGGTTCGTGAGCAGCGCGATCCCGGCACGGATCCGCTTCGCCGCCTTGCCGCCGTTGATGACGGCGGTCTCGGCGGCGTCACGGAGCGCATCGGGCAGGTCGGGAATCTTCGCGGACTCCTCGTCGAGCCACGCTTCGTACCCGTCGGCGAGCGGCGCCAACCCGGTCCGGAGCCGGTCGATGTCGGCGGCGGCCAGGGCGTCCATGGACAGCTCGACACCGGCCAGCGGCGTGCCCTTACCCACCGGGGCGACCGTGGCGGGCACGTTGTAGGTGGGCAGCCAGGTGGTGAAGAGCTTGTGGGCGCACCGCTCGCCGTCGCGCACCCAGGGGTGGACGGCGACGTTGCGGCCGGAGGCGTAGCGGCGCTGCGACCGGTAGAGCAGCCGCAGGTGCGTCTCCTCCAGGCCGTCGCCGATGTCCTTGACCCCGTCGAGCGGGTCGTCGATCGGCAGGAAGACGGCCGCGTGGCCGTTCAGCGCGGTCACCGTCAGCGCGGACTGGAAGAGCCAGGCGGTGTCGGCGTTGCTCTCCGGCTCAAGCTGCGTGTTGATCAGCACGAGCTGCACGACCCGCCGGCCGTCGCGCGGCCGGACCTCGACGGAAAGGTGCACCCCCGGGTCGTCCTGGTTGGGGACGGTGAGCGGAATCCGGTACGAGGTGTCGCCGTCGAGCCGGGCCTCCTTAGCGTAAGAGACCGGCTCGCGGTACCAGACGCGGCGCTTCTTGCCCCTCTCGTCCTCGGACTCACGCAGGTCGTAGCGCCCCCACTCGGCGGTCACCGCCAGCACGTCGGTGTCCCCGGCGACCGCGAACGACAGTCCCATCGAGGAGGCCCACATCTTGCCGAGGTTCTGCGGGGTCACCACCTCGGGCAGCTCGGCCTCACTGCCGTCGCCCTGGACGGCGGCGTCCACGTCGTGCACCTCGGACGAGTCGCGCCGCTCCGCACGCGGCCGCTGCTTCGGGCCCAGCATGCCGACGAGGTAGCGCTCGCGCGGACCCATGGCGCCGGGGCGGAACTCCTCGTGCTCGCCGTCCCACGGGCCGAGCAGGTCCCGCCCGATCAGCTCCTCCAACTCATCGCGGACCTGATAGGAGGTGGCCTCGGGGAACGTCTGCGGCACGTCGAGCGGCGGGATCAGAGCGGGCTTGCCGGCCTCGTCCACGCCGGACAGTGACAGCGCCTGCTGCTCGCCACGGGGGTGCGGGAAGAGCCCTCCCTGTACGTCGACCATCACCACAGCCCGTCCGCGGTGGTCTTCGCCTTGCGGCCGGACTTTTTGTCGTGCAGCCCTCGTGTCTCTTCCTCGCCATAGCGCTGATGGTTCAACTCCAGCAGGCGATCGAGGATTTCGCGCTGGACGGCCGGCCCGATGGTGTAGCGGGTGTATGCGCCTGCCTTGTGGAAGCCGTGGTCCAGGCCCTGTTCCACCAGGTCGTCCCAGCCGTAGGAACGGCACGTCGCCTCGTCGATCGCCCGGTGAATACGCCGCAACTCCACAATGTCCTCATCGTTACAACCGGGATCGAACACCAGGTTATAGGTCGCCGTTAGCCCCGCCTGTCGAGCCAGCATGATCTCACGCCGATTCTTGTCGAGCCGGCTACCGAGTTGCCGCATGTTCGACGTCAATTCCGGCAACGGCAGTGTCTCGAAGGAATCTGACGGAATGTACCGCTGATCAGCCTTAATCTTCGATGCATACTTTACGACCCAGCAGTAGTGCACCGCGCTGGACAACAACGCCAGCATTGCTGGTTCGTCGGTTGCGAAGACGACTAGCGCGTGAGAGAAGACTTGTCCGTTGGGAACCATTGCCGGCATTACAGTCCGGCTGGTTTGTGCGATCACGATGACCCGCTCCAACCCAGAGATTGACCTGTAAAGGGCAGGGCGTTTATCGGCGAAGTGCCAGTACCGGTCTGGAAGGGGCTTCCGAAGCACGTAATTGCCGTCGGGTTTGCGCCGCTGTCGCTCCGGCCTGACTTTGCGCTCCACAATCCCGAAGGTCTCTTGGAACTGCTGAGCCTTCTCCACCGGCCAGTCGAAGAAGTTAATTACCCAACGGGTAGCCGAGCAGTCAGGCCGAGAATTGAGATCCTGGCCGTTCAGGTAGGGGAACAACACCTCCTGGTTCCGACTGTTTTGTGCAATATGGGCGGCAGCCTCATCCGGCTCCATTATGAAGCCGAGCCCAAGCACGATGGAGCCCTGGAAGGAGATGCCGGCGTTGCTCTGCAGGCGGTGCGGATTGCCGGTTACCCGCGATTCGGCGTCCAGCGACGGTGTGATGCCGGCGACCACCGTCCCGTCGACGCACTGCTTGGCGCTGGCGCCGAGACCCGCCCGGCTGGTCCAGACGGCGCAAAACTCCAGCACTGCCGACCGCGACGGCCAGGGCCGGCTCTTGATCGCCTGGCGGATTGCGACCTTGCCAGCGACAAGTTGATCGAGGCCCACCTCGCGGGTATCGCCCTGCGCCAGGGTGTTCGTGGCAATCAAGCCGCTCTGTCCCGACGGATTGAGGAGGTCGTGTGCCCGAAGCAGAAAGTAGGCGACCAGGTCGGCGTTTCCCTTCACGCCGCGCCCGAGCACCCTCACAAGGTATTCCCGGTAGGTCGCACCCAACGGGCCGCTGATCTTCTTTCCACCGAGGAAGGGTGGGTTGCCCACGATGGCGTCGAAGCCACCCTGCTCGAAGACCTCAGGAAACTCCAGGGGCCAGTGCAACGGGTCCCGGTCGAACGCGCCCGCCGGCTGGTCGAGAGCCAACCACGACCGCGCCTGCTCGACCAGGGGGTCCACGTCGCCGCCGCGGGCCAGTTGCTGGGCCAGCGTGCCGACCCGCTCGGCGATGATGATTGAGTCCTGGCCACGCTTCACCGAGGCGAGTGACGCACCGACGACCAGGTCGGCGTAGGCGTCGGCCCGCCGCCGCATCGCGCGCGACTCGTCGAGGAGGCGTCGCTTCTCCGTCAGGTTCTCTGGGTTGTCCGGCAGCGCGGCGAGCCGCCGCCGCAGGTCTAAGGCCACGGACAGTTCCCGGTCCAGCCGTAGGTCACGCCCGCCGCTCTCGGCGAGCACCGACCGGTTGCCGAGACCGAGCAGCGAGTCGCCCGCGACCAGGCGGTCGTCGAGGAAGGTGAAGGGTCGCTGCGGGTCCATCGACACCAGCCATAGCGACAGCTTCGCCATCTCCACGGCCATCGGGTTGATGTCCACCCCGTACAGACAGTGCTCGATGATCTGTCGCCGCGCCTCGATGGCCAGCGGGTCGTCGTCCGCGTCCACGGCCCGTTCGACGCCGCGCTGCTGGTAGGCGAGCGCCCGCTCGTCGCCCTCCCGCGACCACGCCTCGATCAGGTGCCCGGCCAGGTAGCGGGCCGCCGCGACCAGGAACGCCGCCGAGCCCACGGCGATGTCGGCAACCTTGAGGGCCAGGATCTCCTTGCTGGACTTCGGCTTCCACTGCGACTTGTCCGCGGTCTGCAATGGGCCGGGTTGGTAGACCAGCGGCTCCAGCGCTCCCTCGACCACCTCCTCGGCGAGGAAGCGCGGCGTGTAATGGGTGCCGGTATTGCGGCGCAGCGCCGACTCGGTGACGAAGAGCGCGCCGGGGAGGATCACCACGGGCAGGCCCCGCAGGTCCTCACGGAGGAGGCCGAAGAACGGCAGGAGCCGCTCGGAGAGCTGGTAGTCGCCGCCGGTGACGGCGAGCAGCTTCTTGCGGGCCTCCTCGCGCTCCACTCCGTCCAGCGGCGCCAGCTTTTTGGTCAGCGCCGCTACCGACCCGATCTTCGAGTCCTTGTACTTCTCCGCGAGCGCCTTGGCCAGCGCCGGCACGTCGGGGTGCCGGTCGCGCAGCGCCTCCAGGTCGGCGAGCGCGACCTCCTCCTCCATCCCTTCCTTGCCGATCAGCCCGACCGTCACGTCCTCGGCGCGGAAGCCCTCGAAGGAGAGCAGGCCCTCGTAGACGTACCCGATCTGCTCGACGTCGAGAGTGCGGAAGCTGACCGTGCGGCGCTCCCGCGACCGGCCGGTGCCGACCTCGACGTACTGCACCGAGCGCAGCATGTGGAGCACGGTGCGGTCGTCGATGGTCAGCGGCAGCCAGGAGTACTTGTCCGGGTCGAAGAGCGAGCCGTCGTGGCCGTGCAGCTTGAGGCGCGGGTGGTCGATGCCCTGGTAGACGGCGCTGAACAGGGCGAGCAGCCGGTGCCAAGCGGCGGAACTGTGCTCCAGGTCCTCCTCGCTGCCCTCGGTGGCCCGCTGTTCCAGCTCGGCGCAGAGCCGCCCGGCTGAGTACGCCGTCGCATAAAGCTCGTTGTCGGCGGGGAGCAGCTTGCGTTCCTCGGCGAAGAGCAGGAAGACAATTCGCATCATCACCGCGACCGCTCCGCGGTAGACCTCGTGCGCCTCGACGTCCGCGAGGCCGCGCCCGCCCTGCTCCCGCTCGCGGACGTCGATCCGGCCGATCGCGGCAACAAGCAGCTCGACGGCTTGGCGGACCTGGACGCCGAGCGCTTCGGTGATCTCCTCCTGGCTACCCAGGCTGTCCCGCAGCAGCGGCACCAGCCGCTCGCCGTCGGGCACGCCGAAGAACCGGCGCCGAGACAGCAACGAGACGAACGCCCGCACGACGTCCCGCTCGGCCGCCTCTGGCCAGGAGACGGTGTCGAAGGTGGCGGTGGAGGTGACGCCGCCGCGGGGCGCCCAGACCAGCGTCCACCAGCGGCCGTCGGTGGCAAGGCCCAGCTCGATGTTGTGGTGCCGGCACAGGTGAGCCAGCCGGTCGGCCGGGGTCGCGGCCCAGGTGGAGTCCTTGATGCGCGCGGTCGGCTGCTGGCCGGCCGGGCAGACGAGGCCGAGCAGCCGTACGCTGTCCGGCTTGACCTCCTCCCCCGGCTCGACCAGCACGAACGACGGCCGCAGCTCGGTGTCATGCTCGGCGACGGTGTAGGCGAGCGAGTCGAGGCCGTTCTCGTGCAGCGTGTCGCCCCAGCCGAGCAGCTCGCCCAGCACGTACCCGACCCAGGCCTGCTGGCCCTCGGCGGCGTCGGCCTGCCAGCTGGTGTGCTCCTGGCGAAGCCGCTCCCGGGCCTTCTTGTCGAGGGCGTCGAGGGTGGGCCAGGTGCGGCGCAGCACCGGCAGACTGAGGAACGGACCGTTGACCTCGACCAGGCTGAGCCAGTTGCGGTGCTGCTCGGCGCCGTCGGGGGCGGGACGGCGGAAGGTGCGGCTCATCGGGTGGCCTCCCGCTTCGGTACGACGAAGACCACGGCGACCGGGAACCGGTGGGGCTTCGGGTCGCGGTAGCGGGCGGCGACCGCGTCGAGTTCGCGGTCGCGCTCGGCTTGCAGGGCCGACAAGCGTTCCTCCCAGGATTGGCGGTCCTTGCGGTACTGGGCGAGTTCTTCCTTGCTCTTGCTCATCGCGACGAGCTGCTCCGACGTGAACAGGGAGTCCTGCCCGCCGATGCCCTCCTCGGGCGTGCCGAGGGCACCACGCAGGGTCTCGGCGAACTGGTCGAGGTTGTGCCTGATCCGCTGCTCCTCGGCCTCCTGCCGCTGCGCCAGCTTGCGCTCCAGCGCCTCCCGCCGGGTGTTGGCCCGCCAGTCGATCGCGGCGAGCACACCATCGGCGATCCGGGGCCAGCGCTCGGCGAGCCGGTCCCGCACGATCTGCGACGCGGGCGTCCCGGTGGTGAGCGCCCGGTCGAGGATGCCGCCGAGGGTGCCGAGGTTCTCCAGCCGGCGGAAGCGGCCCTGCTCGGGTGCCCAGCCGCCGGCATAGAGGACCTCCTCGTGCAGCCGGACGCCGTCCGCGCCGACCAGCACGAACCGGGAGTAGGCCCCGACCAGCACGTCCTCCAGCGTCGGGTCGTCGCTGACGACGGCGGTGATCCGGTGCAGGCCGATGTCGGGGTTGGAGACGGCGGCGCGCAGCAGCCGGGTCGACATGGCGACCAGGGGGTGGTTGAGGTGGGCGAGGACGATGCCGTCGCGGTCCCCCTTGGCCACCTGCGGGTCGAAGGTGACCGGCAGTTGGCGGGGTGGCTCGTCGTCGTCCTGCAGCTTGGCGGTGAGGCCGGCGCTGGCGCGCTGCCAGGAGCCGGTCAACGGTGGCACGCTGTAGAGACCGTCGAACAGATGCTTATCGTCGGTGTGCTTGGCGAGCGGCTGCTGACGGGCCAGTTCCAGGGCGGTGTCGACGACCCGCTTGACCGCCGGCGGGGTGATGCCGAGCTCCTCGACGGTCTTGTCCAGGTCGGCGCGGAGCCGGCGGACCTGCTCGCGCAGGTTGGATTCGGTCGGGAGGCTGCCGCCGGTCTTGCCCTTGCCGGCCTTGTCGATGTCGACTCCGACCTGCTCACCGAGCATGCGGCGCTGGACGGCGTCGGAGAGCACGGCGTTGACGGAGCCGAGGTCCTCCTCCATCCGGGCGACCTTCGTGGCGACCCGGGACAGGAACTCCAGGTCCGCCTCGAAGGAGTCGACGGGTTTGCCGAAACCAGTGCCGACGAAGTGCTGGATCTCCGGGGCGATCTTCTGGCCGTACCGGTCGACCCGGCCGATCCGCTGCTCCAGCTTGTTGGGGTTGAACGGGATGTCGTAGTTGACCAGCCGGTGGCAGTGGTTCTGCAGGTCGATGCCCTCGCTGGCGGCGTCCGTTGCCAGCAGGATGCGCACCGGCCGGTCGGTGGGGTCGGCCTGGAAGGCGAGGCGAATCTGTTCCCGCTCGTCGGTCGGGGTGCCGCCGTGCAGCAGCGCGAGGCCTTCGCCGCCGAGGCCCTCCTGCCGGAGCAGGTCCGCGAGCCACGACTGGGTGTCGCGGTATTCGGTGAACACCACTACGCGCTCGTTGGTCCAGTGCCGGCCGTCGGGCTTGCAGACCGCGGCCAGATAGTTGATCAGCTCGCGGGCCTTGGCGTCGGGCTGCGCCTCCTTGGCCTCGGCCCAGTCGAGCATCTTCTGCAGCAGGGCGGTCTCGTCGGAGGTCGGGTCCGGCTGCATCGGCCGGACCCGGTTGAGGGCGTCGTCCTCGGCCTCGGCGAGCTGTTCGTCGTCGTAGGTGGCGAGGTCGTCCAGGAACTCGTCCATCCACTCCGGCACGTCGTCACCGGCGGCCAGACTGGGCGAGCCCTTCCTGGTGGACAGGGTTTCCAGGTAGACGCGGACGGTGTGGGCGAACGCCGCCGGGCTGGAAAAGAGCCGCTTCTTCAACAGCAGGGTCACCAGGTCGGTGGCCTTGCGGCCGCGCTGCGAGTTGAGCCGCTTGCGGCGCAGCTCGGCAAACTCGGTGAGCAGGGCGTGGATCTGCCGCTCGTCGTCCGGGTACGCGACCGGGATCGCCGAGGCCTTCCGCTCCACGAAGCGCGCGGTGCCGTCCGGGTTCTCGATGTCGCGCTTCAACCGGCGTACGACGGTCTCCTTGACCGCGGCCTGGTCCGGCTTGACGCCGCGGGCGAACCGCTGGTTGTCGAGGACCTCCAGCAGGGCGGTGAAGGAGGCCTGGTAGCCGTTGTGCGGGGTGGCCGACAGGAACAGCCGGTGGGTGAAGTGCGGGGCGAGCCGGCGGATCAGCTTGGTCTGCTGGGAGTCGACGGCGTAGACCTGCTTCGGCGCGGCCGGGGCGACGTGGTGCGCCTCGTCCAGGATGAGCAGGTCGAACGTGCGCGGATAGGTCGGCCCGTCGGCGGGCAGGACCTCGTCGAGCAGCCGCTGCGCCTTTTGGCCGCGCAGCCAGGGCAGGCTGACGATGCTCAGCGGGTAGACCTCGAACGGGTTCGCCGCCGAGCCGTGGCTGCGGCGGACAGCCGCGCAGCGCTCCGAGTCGATGATGGTGAAGTCGAGGCCGAACTTCTCGGCCATCTCGTCCTGCCACTTCAACGTCAGACCCGCCGGGCAGACGATCATGATGCGGCGGGCGCGGTGGCGCAGCAGCAGTTCCTGGGCGACGAGGCCGGCCTCGATGGTCTTGCCGAGGCCCACGTCGTCGGCGAGCAGCAGGTTGACGCGGGGTGCGTCGACCGCGCGGGCGACCGGTTCGAGCTGGTAGTCCTCGATCGCGACACCGGAACGGAAAGGCGCCTGCAGCGTCTTCACGTCGGCCGAGGTGACCGCGGACCAGCGGACGGCGTCGAGGAAGGCGGCCAGCCGTTGCGGCGAGTCGAACTTGCCTTCGGCGACGTTCGGCAGCGAGCCGCTGGGCAGCACCTGCCGGCCCGGTTCCACCTCCCAGATCACGTCGAGGGTGTGGCCGTAGCGGCCGTCCTCGACGCTCTGCAGGCTGACCAGGCTGCTGTGCTCGCCGTCCTGGACATCGCTGACCACCCACCGCTGGCCGCGTACCGCGACCAGGTCGCCGATCGTCGGCTTCTCTGCCGTCGTCACGCTCGGCATCGTGCCCCCATGTTCACTTCGCCCCCACTTGATCAAGAGAACCGTACGCAGCCGCTGACGGGCGGCGGGTCCTCCGAAAGGCTTGTTTCTTCAGTTCACAGGCTCGTGACGGAGCGACCAGAAGACCACTCAGCGTCTCGTCCCGTCAACGGAACCGATCAGTCAGATGCCTGACATGTCAGTCGGCCTCACACGGGCCCCACCGAAACAGCAACAGCTCCACCAGGTCCGGCGTCCACCGCTCCCCCGCCTCGGACAGTTGAGCAGCAGCACGGCCCAGGAAAGCCCGATAGACCCGATACTCCGAGGCATCCTCGGCAAGGTGCACGTCAGGCCTTCTTCTATGAACGAGGGGCTGAGGAGCGGCTGGGGCGCAGGGTGCCGCCGGCGAGTCCGTCGGCGGTGAGCCGCACCAGCTCCGGGCCGAGTGATGCTGCCTCTCGGACAGCTGACTCGAAGGCGTCCAGTCGCCGGAACGCCTCGCCGTGCGCACGCTGCTCCTCCAGCGGCAGCCGTCGGACCAGGGCTCGACGGATGTCGTAACGTAGCGTGCCGGAGAGGCTCGACGTCTGCTTTTCGTTGGTGCTGGTTCGCAGCTGCCCGGCGAGGAACCAGGAGTCCAGCGCCGCCGGATTCGGTCGCAGCAGGTAGAGGTTGCGCCCCAGCAGCGCACCTTCCGACGTGATGACCCGGGCCATGAGCTGCGGGGCGACCGTCGGCACCACCACGTCCCCGACGGCCAGCGGGATCTGCTGCCCGAGCTTGCCGTCGTCCCGCCCGGACGCCTCTACCCCGGTGGCGACGTCTCGGCCGGTGAGCACCAGTGTGCCCTCCGTCGCCCCGGCTGACTCGTCGTCGGACGAGCCAGTGGAGCGGACCGGGCCGATCAGTTGTAGGGCGCCGGTGCGGGCCAGCTCGGCGATGGGCACGGTCGGCGGCGGAGTCACACCGTCGGGCTCGGGCGTGACCTGTGGCATCAGCGCCGGCAGGTCGCCGACGATGGTGGCCAGCCGCTCTCTGGTGCGTACCAGATGTTCTTCGCTTGCCTCGCCCCCGACGGCGGTTTGCCGGCGGGTGGGCGTGAGATCGACCTCTTCGTCCAGCAGCTCGATCACCGATACGGCGCGGGCGAAGCCGGCTTCCTCGATGTCGTCCTCCGGCGCCGCGGCGAAGGTCCGCCAGGTGGTCAGCACCCGCGAGTACAACTCGGCGTGGTCGCCCTCGGCGGCGTCGATCAGCAGCGCCCGCGCGGGTGCGGTCTCGTCCGCCGCCGGTCGTCGCACTACCCACAGGTGCAGGGGTACGCCGTGCGGCGCGGCGACCCCGCTGGGGAGCGCGATGACGGCGCGCAGCGCGCCGCCCCGCAGCAGGTGGCCGCGGATCCGCCGTGCGCCGCGACGACCGGCAACGGTCGGTGGCATCAGGAGGACGGCGTGCCCGCCCGGGCGTAGGTGGGCCAGCGAATGCTGGACCCAGGCGAGCTCTGGTTCGGTACGCGGCGGGACGCCGTACTCCCAGCGCGGGTCGTAACCCAACTCCTCGAGGCCCCAGTTTGTGACGCCGAACGGCGGATGGCAGACGACGGCGTCGACGGTACGGCCGGGAAACGCGTCCGCGCGGAGCGAGTCGCCGGTGCAAACCTCTCCCTGGACATCGCGGAGAGCCAGCCAGAGTCCGGCGAGCTTGGCCAGGTCCTCGTCGAGTTCCTGCCCGTAGGCGGACGTGCAGCCGGCGCGGACGGCGGCCCGGAGAATGGCGCCGGTGCCAGTGGCCGGATCGAGCACCGAGCCAGCGTCGACCCCGGCGATTCCGACCATCAGGTCGGCCAGCTCGTCCGGGGTGGCGAAGGGGCGCCCCGGGCCGGGTGCGGAGAAGCGCTGCCACAGCTGATCGAAGGCGCCCTGCGGGCCGAGCTCGTCGGCGAGAGCGTCAACCTCGGGCAGCAGGCCGACCAGCCGCTTGTCGAGCTGCTTGCGGGTCGGTTGCTCGCCTCGTTGTCGGGCCAGCAGGTAGCCGCCGACGCCGGCCAACGCTGTGGCGGGACTCTCCTTGGCCATGGCGAGGTGCCGCCAGAGCCGGTCGGCTCGGGACACCTCGGAGAGCTTGCCCTGGCCCCGGAGCCACTCCTCGACCTGGAACAGGTCAAACTCGGGGCTGGCCGCCGTGCCGCCCGCCGGGTCGGGGAAGTCGGCGTGCCTCTTGCGCCAGTTGCTAACTGCGGCACGGCCGACACCGGCGAGCCGGGCGATCTCCGCTGCGGTGATGGTCGGTGTCTCCTGCACGTTCGGAGCGTGTCACACCTGTCAAGACTAGTGCGTGTTGACAGCGTTCACGGGTGATGCTCTCATTATCACCGGGAGCCGCTCACCCGGCTCCCGTCGTGAAGGTGATCTACCAGCAGCCCGGCTACAACGCCGTCGCTCCGGGGCTGGCCAGCGCGCTCTGACGGCAAGGCCAACGTCCACCTGGCGCCGGCGCCAGGAGGGACTGATGTCGCCGGCCAGGGCAGATGCCGCAACGGTTGATGTTCGCCTGGTCATCCGGTCCATGCGTCTTGTCCGTACCCCACCCTTAAGGTTTGCGCAAGAAATGATCATCACGGGAGCGACGCATGGTTGCGGAGTCGATCGAGGAAGTGCCGGACGCGGCTGAGCTGGCGCGCGAGCAGCTCCACTTCGACAGCGCCTGGTTGCATCGCGAAGAGATGCGGGATACGGCGAGCTCGATCCCCCAGGCCGCCGCCAACAGCGGGGCGGCAGCCCACATGCGCCGCTACGCCCAGGCCCGGCTGGAACAGCTCGGGTCCTCCGACGATCAGGTCGCGTTCGGGCGCATCGACGACGAGTCGGGCGAGCCGCTGTACATCGGCCGCCACACCATCTTCGACGATCAGTCCAAGGTGCTGGTGGTGAACTGGCAGGCCAAGGCCGCCATCCCGTACTACGAAGCCAGCTACACCGACCCGCTGGGGCTGACCCGCAAGCGCAGCTTCCAGTGCACCGGCAACACCATCGACAGCTTCAGCGACCTGGTCTTCGCCCAGCTCGCCGCCGCCGTCGAGTCGCTGGAGACGGGTACGCCGCCGGTCGACCTCTCCGACGCGCTGCTGCGCGACCTTGAGCAGGTGCGTACGGGCGAGATGCGCGAGATCGTCGAGACGATCCAGGCTGCCCAGTTCGAGCTGATCCGCGCCGATGCCAACCAGGTGCTGATCATCCAGGGTGGCCCCGGTACCGGCAAGACCGCCGTGGCGCTGCACCGGGTGTCCTGGCTGCTCTACAACGAGCACGAACGGCTCACACCGGAGCGAGTCCTCGTCGTCGGCCCGAGCCCGACGTTCACCCGGTACATCCGCAGCGTCCTGCCCAGTCTGGGCGACGTCAACGTCGACCAGCGCGACATCGGCAAGTTGGCTCCGGCGATCAGGGCCGACCGCGTCGAGCCCGTCGACCTGACCCGACTGAAGGGCCAGGCGCGAATGGCGGGGCTGCTCGCCCGTGCGCTCGACCATCGGATCGGGGTGCCGGACAGCGGCAACGCCTTGCAGGTCCAGGTCAACAAGCGGCCGGTCGCGCTGAGTCGCGACACCGTTACTCACGTGGTCGAGCAGGTGCGGGCCATGAACGGCAGCTACAACGAGCGGCGGCAGATTCTGCGGGAAAGGCTGCTGGAGGTCATCCGCGACGAGATCAGGGGTGGCTTCGGATCGGCGAGGCAGAGCCAGCCGGAGGGCCTGCTCGACCGGCTCTGGCCGCCGCTGACGGCGGCCTCGTTCCTACGGGAGCTCTTCGGCTCGGGAGCCCGGCTGATCGCCGCCGCTGGTGACGAGTTCACCGCGGCAGAGGTGGCGATGCTGCAGCGACGGCCCACCGACCGGATCTCCGAGGAGCGGTGGAGTCGCGCCGACGTGGCGCTGCTGGACGAGGCGGACGCCCTGATCAACGGTGCGCCCGCCAGCTACGGGCACATCGTCGTCGACGAGGCGCAGGACCTCTCCCCCATGCAGCTTCGCTCGATCGCGCGACGCTCGGCGACCGGCTCGATGACCGTCGTGGGGGATATCGCGCAGTCGACGGGGCTCTGGTCCCGGGACGGCTGGGACGAGGTGCTGGAGCATCTTCCCGCCACACTTCCCCACCAGATCCGCGACCTCCGCTTCGGCTACCGCGTACCCCGCCAGGTGTTCGAGCTGGCGGCCCGGCTCCTCCCCCAGGCCGCGCCATTCGTGGAGCCGCCCCAGGTCGTCAGGGACGGGCCCGCCCCGGAGGTTCACCGGACGGAGGTTGACGAGCGCGCGGAGCGGGTCGTGGAGGTGGCGACCCGGCACGCCGGCAAGGGCCGCTTCGTGGGCATCGTCTGCCCGGATACCTGCCGTGAGGCGATCCTGCAGCGTCTGGATGGCGATGAAGTCAAGTGGAGCGACGGCCGGGACGGGCAACTCGGGCAGTCGATCAACTTGACCAGCCCGACGGAGGCGAAGGGCCTGGAATTCGACGCGGTGATCGTGGTCGAGCCGGAGGAGATCGTCAGTGGCGACCCGCGGGGCCATCGGATGCTCTACGTCGCGCTGACCCGGACCACCACCCACCTCGACATCGTGTACTCCGGTAATCCCGTGGCCGGCCTGTTCGGCGACGACGGTGGCGATACCGGAGAGGAGCAGCGGCCCGCGGCTCGGCCGGCGGTCACGGTTCCGGCTCAGACCCGTACCGGCGGCTCGAATCCGCTCTCCGAAATGGTCACCGAGATGCTGGCGAAGGAAATCGCAGGCCAGATCCGTGACGCCTGTCCGGAGAAGCTGTGGGATCCCGTCCTGACCAGGGTCGCCGAGTTGCTCGGCCACGCCCCTGCAGCACCTGAGGCACGCTGACCGAGCGCGGCTTCGCCGCATCGGGCGATCAACGTACGACCTGATCCGCTACCTACGACTTCGCCCAAGGAGTGCCATGAGAGCGCGGCGTGTTCGCCTGACGTCCGGCGGACTGACGTGGGACCTACGCCCGACCCGCAGTCCGCTGGGCAACCCGGCCGCGCGTAGGCCGCTACCCACCAAAGAGAGCGAGATTCGGACCCGCCTGGACGCCGACCTGGCGAAACTCGTGGAGGCGATGCATGCTGGCCGCGAGTCGTCCGCGTGGGAGCTGGTACGGGAAGCGCGCGCCCTGATCGCCCGCCTACCGTACGGGACCTGCGAACCGCAACGGCGCAAGCTTGCGGCCGCGCAGGTTCTGCTTCGCTCCAGCGCGTGGCGCAGCAAGGCGGCGGCGATACGGCACGGTCGAACCGGACGGCCCAGCAGTTAGCAGGAGAGCGACCGAGCAGACAAAGCAAGGAGAGACCCCGGCGGCACTGCGTACGCTGAACAGCGGCTACGACAATGCTGCGGCATCGAGCAGCATGTCGATGACCAATCGGACGTGTGACGGCGTGGACGCGGCCATTTGACGGTCCCGTTCACCGGCCACAAGGCGCAGCAGCAGGGGAACCAGACCCTCCCACTGGCCGGACATCTCGATCTGCGCGAGACGTGGACCGAGGTCGTCCGGCCGCTCCAGCGAACCCTTGATCGCCCGGAAGACCAGCCCGAACACGCCGGCGATCGGCATGGCGACTGCCAGCTGAGACGGGATGTGGATCCGGCGATGTACCACGTTCACACACCGCCCCAGCAAGACCTTGTCGATTCCGTCGAGTCCGCAGCCCCACGCGTCGCCTTCCCGATCGTCGAGCACGAGGGCAAGACCCAGCGCCAGGGCGTGCCAGTTGACGGTTTCCTCGTATCGTTTGAGATAGGCCCGCACGCGCGGTGCCATGTCCTCGTCCCCCTCCCGGGCCAGCACGATCGCCGCCAACACCGGGTCCCACATCACCCGATATGCCGCGAACTCCTCGAGCGCGTCCCGTTCAGACTGCACCGCCATCCGAAGTACCTGATCCAGGGCCTGCTGACTCAGCTCGACTCCGGCAATTGCCATGATCCCGCCGAACCGTACGCCGGCGAGGAGGTCGACCCGTTCGCCCAGGCGCTTCACCGTGCCGATGTCGTGCCACCCTGCCTGCGACTTCAATGCCACGCCGACGGCGGGGATCCTGGCCGGTTCGTCCAGCAGTCCGGCGAGGACACACGATGCGGCCAGGTGTGCGAGTACGGCTGGAGCGAACGGCTCGTGCCGAACGAGGACGTCCGCATACCAGCAGTGGCCCTGCTGTATGCGCCGCGCATCCCCTGACTGGTAGCAGGCGCGCAATGCGCGACCGGCCAGCTCAGCGGCCTGGGACGCGTCGCCTCGCCGACGTGCGTCTTCGGCACGGGCCATCAGATCATCTGCCCGGTTCCCAAGCTCCTCTGGCGTCCTCGGCCCGAGGGCCTTCATCGCCTCCGGCAGACCCTCTGAACCCGGTCCGGACAGTAGATTCTCCGCCGCTGAGTCCCGCCCAACCAGTCGGTAGGCTTCTGCCAGCTCTCTGATTGCGAGGATGAGCAGGTCACCGGGGTCCTCGCTCCACGCCCGCACTCGCGGCCGTAGCGCTCCGACGACTTCCTCCAGCACCGGGATGGCCTCGTCGTGTCGCCCGGAGGCCGCCAACGTCCGGCCGTGCAGGGAGAGGAGGGTGGCACACATTGCCCAATGCTCGTCGCGCCGCATCTGGTCCCAGCGCCGAACGATGTGAACCAACTGCGTAACCAGGGGCGCCCCATTCACGCCGCTGAGCTTGAGGGCGATGAAACCCATCGTGCTCACGTAGGCCGGGTCGACGCCGGTGAGGGCGCTATCCCCCAGGTGGCGAAGCGTCGCCGTGAGTTCGGCCGCCACCGCGGCGTCCAGTGTGCTTGGTACGTCCTGATCGCCCAGCAGCTCGATGAGCGTGAACAAACAGGGTGCCGTCGCGTCGCGTTGTCCCGGCGGGCCGGACATCGATCTCCGGGTCGCCAGAATGCTGAGCAGCAGCGTCAGTGCCTCTTTCTCATGCTGCTGCGCGCCGACGCTTCGCGCCAGCTCTACCGCCTGCGCGAGCCGCGGCGTCCACATTTCTGGAGACCGGCTCACCTGGGGGCGCCGACAGGCCGCCAACAGGGCGTAGGCCGCCTGTATCGCCTGCTGAGTTGGGAACCGCATGGTCACCACGTGGGCCCGGACACGCTGTCCGCACAACGATCCCTGGTGGGCAGAGTCTGCACGCCGAGCACCAGCAACGCGTCAGGGTTCCGCCAAGGCTGCTCGATACGCGGAGCGCACCGTTTCGCGAACGTCAGGTGAAAGTGCCATGAATCTACTGGCATGGACGCCTCCCTCAGGGAGTTCCTGCCATCCAATCTCCCATCCGCACCCGAGCGGAGACTGTCAGTTGCCCGTCACTTGGCGACCCGCCTACTGCTGTCGCTGTTGCATTGACCTGCGGGCGGTCAGCGTGGGTATCCCCGGCGTAGCCCCATGCCGGCAATGACGACCCGGGCGCTGAGCTGCCGGACGATCGTCGGCACGACGTCGTCCCAGGGCGGCGAGCCGGATCTCCTGGCCGCGCCGCTCGTCGGCCTGCCCCGATGGGTCGGCACCTTTGAGCGCGTCCGGCACGGTCAGCACTGCCGGCCCACCGGTCTTCCCCGCTGAGGGCTTGTGGCCGGCACCACGGGGGACGCGGACCGGCCCGATCAGTTTCAGCGCCGCGTTGGGGGCGGTTCGGCGATCGACATGGTGCGTGGCGCGTTGCCCTTCCGGGCTCAGGCATGACCTGCGCGTACGGCTTGCGTCAGCTGCTCGCCGCGGCGCGGCCAACCCCCCGCGAGCCGGGCGATCTCTGCCGCCGACACTCAGGATTTCGTGCACCTTCGCAGTGTGGCATGCCTGTCGGGCACGATGCCTGTTGACACCGTTCACAGCTTGTGATGTTATTGACGCCGCAACGTTCACAACAGGAGGACAACGATGCGCAAGACCACCACTCTCGCCCTGATCGCCACCGGCCTCGTCGCCCTGGGCTGCGGCTCCGGCGCCACCGACGACGCCACCAGCAGTAAGGCCGACGCCGGGGGCGCCAAGGGCGAGGACAAGCCGGCGAAGACCGCGAAGATCGGCCAGGCGGCCCGGGACGGGAAGTTCGAGTTCACGGTCAAGTCGTCGAAGTGCGGCGTCGCGAAGGTCGGCAGCTCGATGCTCGGCGACAAGGCCCAGGGCCAGTTCTGCCTGATCACGATCAACGTCAAGAACATCGGCAAGGAGCCGCAGACCCTCGACGGCAGCAGCCAGAAGGCCTACACCGCCGACGGCACCGAGTACTCGTCCGACACCGAGGCCGGCCTCTACGCCAACAAGGAGGCGAGCACCTTCTTCGAGGAGATCAACCCCGGCAACCAGGTGACCGGCGTGTTCGTCTTCGACATCCCGAAGAACGTGAAGCTCACCAAGCTCGAGCTCCACGACTCGATGTTCTCCGGCGGCGTGACCGTCTCCCTCGCCTGATCCACCGCTCGACCCGGGGCGGGCGCCACCGCCCGCCCCGCTGGTTCCAGCGCTGCTGCCACAGCGCAGTCCGGATTCGTCCGCCTTCGAGCCTCTGTCTTAACCCACCGAAAGGTTGCTCTTCGTGAGAAAGGCGATCAGCGCCATCCTGCTCGTCACGGCCTTTTGGCTGACGGCTTGCAGCAAGGCGACGAACGACAGCCCAACTGCCGCCATCTCACCCACGGCCCCCTCCGCTCCCGCCAGTCCGACGCCTTTCCCCTTGGTCAGCGTGAGCGTGAACGTCCACTGCACCAACGGGTTGTACTGCGCCAACATCGACGGCTCCAGCTGCGTCTTCTCGGACAGCTTCAAGTCGTTCCCGAGCCAGAGCCTCACCGTCTCCGATCCGGATGGAGAGATCCTCGCCGCCAAGTCGCTGCCCTTGGAGGGCGAGATCTCTGGCGGCGCAGACACCGGGGATTACAGCTGTACGGCGGCCCTGACGTTCGAGGTGCCTGAGAAGAGCCTCTACAAGGTCGATGCCTTCGGCTTTAACGACACGACGGACAAGGGCCCCTTCACGCTCTCCATCCCCTGACCAGACCGCAGACAGCAAGCTCCCCCAACAAGCCCGACCAGGAGCCCTCGAACAGCAGGAGAATTTCATGACCGACGCGACGAGTCCGATGACGCCCGAGCAGCCCGCCGTACCGCAAGAGCCGACCACCTCCCCCGACACCGCGCCCGAACCGACCATGCCCGCCAAGCACTCCAACGCCCGCGCCTGGGCGATGGGTGGCATCGCCCTCGTCGTCGCCCTCGGCGTTGGTGGTGCCTTTATCGGTGCATCGAGCGACGACGCGAAGCCTGCCGCCGGCGCCATGGCGTCCGCCAGCCCGAGCACGGTCGCGCCGACCACAGCCGCTCCCACGACGGCGGCTCCGACCAGCGCCGCGCCGTCGCCGACGAGGACCATTCCGCCGCCGAAGCCGAAGCCGCCGTCGTACAAGACGTTGGGTGCGCGGCAGTGGAAGCTGATCGCGAAGGACCCGGACGGTTACCTGGGGAAGACCTACGTGGTCTACGGACGGGTCACCCAGTTCGACGCGGCCACTGGCGTCGACAGCTTCCGGGCGGACGTCGCTCACCGCCGCATGGCTGAGGAGTACGACTACGAGACCAACACCATCTTCAACGGGTCCCAGTCGGACCTCGACAACCTCGTCGAGGACGACATCTTCCGCGCCAACGTCACGGTGCTCGGCTCCTACAGCTACGACACCCAGATCGGCGGCGAGACCACCGTTCCGCTGCTCCAGGTTGACTCCATCAAGGTCCTCTGAAACTCCCCTGAGACGTCAGGAGGCGTCGTGCGGCCCGATGAATTCCTCCGTGCCCTGGCCGAACTCCCCCCACCATTGCACGGCCGGGCAGTCACCCTCCGTCCCTACGCCCGCTCCACCCGCTGCGACGACTGCCAGCGGATCGGTGACGCCGTCCGCCTCGCTCTCACCGCCGCCCACTACGAGGAGCTGACCTCCGCCGGCGAACTGCTCGATTCCGCCGAGCGCCTCGCTGTCGAGCACACCGAGCACGTCCCGCCGCGCCTGGACCAGCAGCGCGGGCGCGGCCGGGTGATCCGCTGGGCGGAAACGTCCGCGCCGCTGGTGGCTGCGACCGACGCCAGCTGGAAGGGCCGCGCCGGTGGCGTCGGGTACGTCGTCAGCGACGGCCATTACGGCCTGCTCGGCCGGGGCACCGGCCGGCTCGACCCGACCGGCGTCTCCCGGGTACTGATCAACGAGCTGCGCGCGGTCGACTACCTGCTGACCGGGTACGACGAGGCGCCGGTGGGCATGACGGTGCTGCTGGACAACCTGACAGCTCTGCGCTACCTGCACCGCTGGCAGGCCGGCAAAACCGGCGCGATGCCCGCCGGCTACAGCCTGCGGGAGCGCCGCTGGTCGGACCAGCCCACCCTGGTCCGGCTCGCCGAGCAGGTGGCCCGCCGCCCCGACCTGACGTTCGCGCACGTCAAGGGGCACAGCGGCCACGCCCTCAACGAGGCCGCCGACGGCCTGTCGCACATGGCCCGCCGCCGGCGAGAGGAGTCCTTCGACCTGCGCCCTCGGGCGCACGCCCTGGTCGACGCGTTCCTGCGCGATTGGCACGTGAACGCCCCGGTCTGACCCGCGCGACCGTCACCACCCCCACTTCCACCGCTCACCCGGGCGGGCCAACGACTCGTCGGCCCGCGGACACCACACGCCTGGAGACGACCATGACCCAACCTCCCCAGCCAACCGCACCGCTGATCGAGCTGATCTTCGACCGACTCGCCGCCGATGACGACGTACCGACCGAGACCGCCGAGCTGGTCCTCGCCGCGCTGACCAGCGAAGACGACCTGACCGCCGCGCTCGCCGGCACCCCCACCCGACTCGACCCCCGCTCCCCCACCGGCGACGGGCCAGCGGACCGGATCTGGCTGAAGTCGGTGACCGTCGCCGGCTTCCGCGGCGTCGGCCCGGAACGGACCCTCCAGGTCGACCCCGGTCCGGGCCTCACCCTGGTCGTCGGCCGCAACGGCTCCGGCAAGTCCAGCTTCGCCGAGGCCGTCGAACTCGCCCTTACCGGCGACAGCGCCCGGTGGGCCGACAAGACCAGCGTCTGGCGTACGGGGTGGCGCAACATCCACAACCCCGATCCGTGCTGGGTCGACGTGGAGCTGCGGGTCGACGGGGTGGCCACGCCCACCCGGGTGAACCGCTCCTGGCCGGTAGGGGCCGAGCTGGCCGACGCCGAGGTGACCGTGACCAGCGCCCGGGGCCGGCACACCCGCCTCTCCGATCTGGGTCTGGCTCGCCCGCTGGAGTTGTACCGGCCGTTCCTCACCGCCGCCGAACTGGGCAAGCTCGCCGCCGGCACGCAGAGCCAGCTCTTCGACGCGCTCTTCGCGATCCTCGGCCTGGACGCGCTCACCGACGCCGACCAGCGTCTGCTGCGCGCCGCCCGGCCGCACGACACCACCATCAAGGAGGTACGCGCACAGCGCACCGCCCTGGCCGACGCGCTCGCCGGGATCACCGACGACCGGGCCCGGCGAACCGCCGCGCTGCTACGCGGCCGGGGCGCGGTCGACCTCGCGGCGGTGACGGCGATCCTCGACGAGCCCGACGAGCCGACAACCGACGGGGCGGTGCTGCTCTGCCGGGAACTCGCCGCCCTCGCCCCGCCGCCGATCGACGAGGTGACCCGGCTGGCCGGTCAACTGCGGGAGGCGGCGGTCGAGGCCCTGCGGTACGACGGCGGCCGGTCCCGGGCCGCGCTGCGCAGCGCCGAGCTGCTCCGCCTCGCCCTGGAACATCACGAGGACCAGGGCGACGGGTCGTGCCCGGTCTGCGCCACCGGCACCCTCGACGGTGGGTGGCGTACCGCCGCTGCGGAGGCGCTGACCGAACTCCGGCAGCGCAGCGTAGCCGCCCAGACGGCGGGGACCCGGCTGACGGCTCTGCTGCGTCAGACGCACCACCTGATCGACGACCTCGCGGTGCCGGAGGTTTCCGGGTCGGAGCCGCCGGTCGGGGCGCTGCGCGATGCCGTGGCCGCGCTGCGGCGCGTACCCGGGAAGCCGGCCGACCTGGCCGACCACCTGGCCACGCGGTACCCGGCGGTGGTGGCGGCGGCGGACGCGGCCCGCTCGTACGCCGAGGGGTTTCTGCGGCAGCGCGACACCGGCTGGCGGGCGGCCGCGGCCGAGGTGCGCGCGTGGGTGGCCGCGGCCGGCGGGTTGCCGGCGCGGGAGGCCACCCTGGCCCGGTTGAAGGCCGCGCGCGGCTGGCTGAAGGACGCCGGTACGGAGATCCGCAACGAGCGGGTCGCGCCGTTCGCCGGGCACTCCCAGCGGATCTGGGCTCAGCTGCGGCAGGAGAGCAACGTCGAATTGGGGGCGATGACGCTCGAAGGCGCGAACACCCGGCGGCGGGTGGTCTTCCCGGTCAGCGTCGACGGCGCCGACAACGGCACCGCGCTGGGGGTGATGAGCCAGGGTGAGATGCAGGCGCTCGGGCTGGCCACCTTCCTGCCGCGCAGCTGCGCCCCGGAGAGCCCGTTCCGGTTCATCGTGGTCGACGACCCCGTGCAGAGCATGGACCCGTCGAAGGTGGACGGTCTCGCGCGGGTGCTCGCCGAGCTGGCCGAGCAGCGGCAGGTGGTGGTGTTCACCCACGACACCCGCCTGCCCGACGCGGTCACCCGGCTCGGCCTCGGTGACGCCCGCATCGTCGAGGTGCACCGGGCGGAGAAGTCGGTGGTGACGCTGCGGCCCGGCTCGGATCCGGTGAGCCGCTACCTGGACGACGCGTACGCGCTGTCGCGCAACGAGGACATCCCCGCCGAGGTGCGTGGGCCGGTGGTGGCGGAGCTGTGCCGCGCGGGGCTGGAGGCGGCCTGCCACCGGGTGGCCTGGCGGGTACGGGTCGCCCGGGGTGTCCCGCACGACGATATCGAGAGGGCCATCGAGGTCGCGTCGCGTCGGCTGGCCACCATCGTCGCGTTGGCGCTGTTCGACGACGCCGATCGGGGCGGTGACGTGCGCAACCAGCTGGGCCGTCGGCACGGACGACGGGCGGTGGACGCGTACGAGGCGTCCCGGGAAGGCGTGCACGGTGCGTACCTGGCGGACCTGCCGGGCCTGGTCGCGGACGCCCGCTTCCTGGCGGGGGCGCTGCGGTGACCGCGCCGACGCCGCAGCGCTGCCTGGCGGCGGCCGACCAGTTGCTGCGCGGCTCCGGCCTGCTCGGGGCCGTCGCCGTCACCGGCGGCTGGTGGCCTCGGGCCTGCGCCTGCCTGATCCGGCTCGCCCTGGAAGGCGGCATCGACGCCTACTGGCGGCGGGTCAAGCCGACCGTCGCGGCCTGCCGGCAGGGCCGAGCCAAGCAGCTGATGCTGCGCGGACGGCTCGGGCCGGGCACGGAGATCGCCCGGCGGGTGACGTACGCGTGGGCCGCGCTCTCGACCGCCGCGCACCACCACTGCTACGAGCTGGCACCGACGGCCGCGGAGCTGCGCCGGCTGCACACCGAGGTGAACGCGCTGCTCACCCGACTCGACCAGCGATGACCGGACCTACCCACCTGTACAGGAGTGACCATGAGCTACCACCCCGGCTATGACCCGCACCGGCCCGCGTTGCCGGCATCGGCCCCGCCGGCCAGCCCCGGCCCATACCCGCCGATCGCTTATCCGCCGGCGCACATCGTCGTGCACGCCCCACCCACCTCCGGCCTGGCCGTGGCGTCGCTGGTGTTGGGGATCCTCGGCGTGGTCGGCGGGTGGTGCCTGTTCGGGGTGCCGTGCCTGCTCGCCGTCGTCCTCGGCCACGTCGGCCTGCACGACACCCGCAACGACATGAAGTCCGGGCGCGGCATGGCGGTCGCCGGCCTGGTCCTCGGGTACGTCTTCGTCGCCCCCATGATCATGCTCACGATGATGGTCTTCTTCGGCGGACTGATCGGCGCGGCGACGCCCTCGACCACGCCCAGCCCGTGAACCGAGGCCGCACGCCCAGCGCGACCTCGCGCCCGCCACCTCACTCGCCGTCGCCGATCATCTGGCGGATGATGAGCAGACGGTCGCCGTCGAGAGACGCCGTGATCCGGCCAGCGTTGTCCCACCGCTCCAACGACCATCGGCCCTTGTCCCGCCGCAGCGTCACCTGGGCATGCGGCCCCACCCCGTGCCATGCCGCACCGCGCAGCGACACTCCGAATCGGCCACGATCCAGCAACTTCACCTTGCGCAGCTGAACACAGGCGGGGCAGCGGCCGTCGGTCGAGGCCACGCACCGGCCGCAGAGCCGACCACCGCAGAGGACACACGGCTTGACGGGGTCGGGGCAGGCGGGGCAGGTGGCGGTGAGGCAGGTGGCGCACACCTCCACCTGCCGCACCAGGTGGTGCAGCCGACAGACACTCGCCTGGTGCAGCGGCTCGCCGGTCACGGCGTCGCGGAGGTACCCGACGGTCTCCCCGGCCACGAGCTGGTACGCGACGGCCATGGTGTCGCCGTTGGCGAGGCGCCACTCCTCCTCCACGTCCAGGCCCACGGTCAGGTCCACCTCGCTGACCCGGCGGCTCATTGCCTGCTGACGAAGTTCGGTCAGCAACGCGGCCGGTATCTGTGCACCGGCGGCGGGCGCTGTGGGTGTGGTGTCCGGCATGACGGCCGCGACGGCGGCGGCCGGGGACATCGTGGCCCGGCGGGGCTGACCGAAGGGCAGTCGGGTGACCTGCCGCCTGGCACGCCGAGCAAGCGGGGTGGCGCCCAGGAGGGTCGGCCCGCGCAGGTCCCGTACCGACGTGTGCGCGGCGAGCGACACCAACGTGTGCTCCCCGAGCAGCTCGACGCCGAGCGCACCACGCAGCAGGTCAAGCTCGCTGTCCTCGGTCACCTGATACCAGGTGGGCTGGTCACCGCGATGGCGGACGCCAAGTGACGTGTGGTGTCCGACGGCCGCGATCACCACCGTCCAGCCGTCGAGGTCGGCGGTGACGATCACCTCGGGTGCCGGACGCCAACCGGCATGCACCCACGGCGCGACCGCATCAGGAAACTGCCAGTCGGCCGTCTCCTCGATGATGTGACTACCGAGCGCCCGCCGCCGGACGAGGCCGCGTGCGGTGACGGCCAGCGTCACGGCGGTGTGCTGGCGGCAGGCGACACCTACCGTCCGCGCCGGCGGCGTTGCGATGTCGGCCGCGGCTTGGCGGATCGGCTTCCGTCGGGCCGCCGGTGCGGACGCCGGAATAGGTGTCGACGGTTCCTTCTCGCCGAAGGCGTCGGCAAGGTCGGCGCGAAGCTCCAGATCCAGCCCACTGGCAGAGGGCATTGTGGCCAACGAGGGCGCGTTGCCGGCACGACGCTGACCATCGGTCTGCACAAGCCATTGGAACGTCGTGCCCGCATCGTGGCTGAGCACCAGCCAATCCGGAGGAACCGGCGTCATCCGGCCGGCCACCGTGCGGAAAGCGACATCCCCGCTGCCCCCGAGCTCCGCCGCCCTCAGCCGAAGCCGCAGCACTTCCGGGTCGTCGGCAGTCGCGGTTTCCCAGTGTTCAAGCCCCGATGGTCCGATGACCGCCACCTCGCTGCGGTGTACGCCGCGCAGCACCGCAACCGTGCCGTGTGGATCACGTCCGATGAGGACAGTCAGCCCGTCCGCGTGCAACTCCGCGGGCAGTTGCGAGCGCTGCTCGACAGTGGCGGGCTTCAGTTGGGCGCAGGTCAGACAGAGCGGACCCGGCCGGCACGCAGCGCAGACCGTCCTGTCGCAGAGCTCGCACGGACGGACCGGCACATGCCGCGCGCAGTCACCACAGGATCGATCGCCGCACCGTTCACACCGGGTCTGCGCAACCAAAGACGGGTCGTTGGATCGGCATACGCCGCATGCCGGTCGTTCACACGACGAGCAGTCAATGACGGTGCCGTCGTCTCCGCAGCAGGGCCCGTAGAGGTGGTCGCACACCGGGCAGGTGGCGCTCCGCTCATGGGCGAAGAGGTGGCCACGGCTGTCGACCGAAACCTCGCCGTCGGTGACGGTGCCGTCAGTCAGCGTGGCGGCGAGCACCTCATCGGGCTGGACGAGGATGTGTCCTGTTGGCAGTCGGGAGTCCAGCGGGGCTGCCGGCGCGACCAGGTAGCGCCGGGTCGCTGTTCCGTAGGGAGAGCGCCAGTGCTCCTCCACGGTCACGTACTGCCCGATCGGCACAGGAGTCAGCGGCTCATCCATCCCGGCCAGGACGGCGCACAGCTGCGCGTCCTCGGCCCGTGCGGCTCCGGCGAACGCCGTGGAGATCGCCTGAGTGGAAACCGCGGTGATCTCAGGCTCGCCCTCCCCCTCGGTGAGCAGGGTCCGGGACGTGACGGGGCGGCGCACCACCTCCACCCCGTCGGCCGGCGTGCTGTATCGCAGCTCGGCTGCGGACGGTGGCTCCCACGGGTGCCGCACCACGGCCCGCGCGGGCGGCAGGCCCGCGGCCGAGACCAGACGGGCCAGTTGCTCCTCGGCGGCGAGGGTGGCGCCGGGTACGCCAGGGACGAACAGGGTGCTGCTGTGGCTGCCATCGGTCAGCAGGCACACGTACGAACGGTGCAGCCCGTCGATCTCCACGCCCACCGGCCCGACGGTGGTGCCGGCGATCGGTCGGCAGTGGGGTTCGACGTCGTGGCGGCTGGGGCTCGGTGCCGCGGTGTCAGAGTCGGCGAGCAGTGGCGGACGGTCGCCCTCGTGCCACAGCTCCCGGTAGTGGAACTGCCCGTCCACGAGGTCGACACGTCGCACCACAGCGAAGGGAACCGCTGCCACCGCGGGCGGTACCGGTGCCGAGCCACGCCGGCGGAGGTCGGCGAGCAGGGCACTGAGACCGGCAGCGCCCTCGCCGGTGACCTGGGGGCCGGGCAGGTCGGGCAGCAGGTCGGCCACGCTGGTGTCGACGTCGGCACGGGCGTGCTCCTGCCACGTCCACCAGACCGACGGTTGCACGTCGGCCCACGCGCTTCCGACCGTCAGGTCGGCGGCGGCCACCGGCGGCGTCGCGGCCACCAGACCCGTCCCGACCGGCAGCTGCAGCCGGGCGGCGAGGCCGCGCAGCCGGGTCCGGACCGGGTCGAGAACGTCCCGGTCGGGCACCACGGTGCTGCGGTTGCCGTGCTCGTCGACGACGACGGCGTGCCGGTCACCGACGAGCAGGTACGCCTGACCGCCCAGTCGCCAGCCATGCTCGTAGTCGGTGTCCAGTTCCGTGGCGCGGTGCGGCCGAGCGCAGCCGGTGCACAGCGCTCCGCTGTGCCGGCAGGTGGCGCAGGCTGCGCGGCCGCAGCCGGCGCACGCCTGGACGACGCGGGTCGGTCCGCAGGCACCGCACCAGTCGGTCGCGCACACCTGGCAGCCGTGCAACGCCTCGCCGTCGACGACGTGCGCACCACCGCACAGGGCGAGCGTGTTCAGCGCGGCGCCGGTCGCCTCGCAGACCGGAGTGTGGTCGGTGAGGTTGCCGGTCCACGCATACCTGATCTCCCGGGTGATGCCGCTGTCGTGCTGCCAGCTCTCCACCACCACGAGCCGGTCGGAGCCATGCATTTCCAGGGTGAGCAGCTCCGCTCGCAGCTCGGTGTCGGCCACCGGAGCAGCCGGCCGACGGGCGGCCTCGATGGCGCGTTCGAGCTGCCGTTCCCACTCCATCAGCTGGAGGTACGTCTGCGTGTCCTTGCGCTTGCGCCAGGACTTCTGCGCCGTCCCGAGTTGCCTCTCCAGGTTCGCGACCAAGGTCTCCTGAGCCTCTTTGCGGCTCCGGTCCTCGGCCTGACGTACCTCCCGCAGGTGCTGCCGCAGGTGCACGGCGGCCTGCTGATCGACAGCGTCCAACACGGCCCGCTCGGGCAGGGCGGCAGGCATCGGCGCCCCGTCGGGCAGGGGCGAGCGGTCCTCGTCGACGCGTACCTGGGCCCCGACCTCGACGGTGATGAGCTGCTGATTGCCGCTGATGGCGCCCTCCTGCACCCGGTAGGTGGCCCGGGCCGACCAGCCCTCGTCGGGCTCCACCCGCCGCTTGACCAGCTGTACGTCCGCGGTGTGTCGAATCACCGCGCGTTGGTGCAGGTCCGGCAGCACCGCCACGGTCCCGGCGAGGTCACCCCGATCCCGCAGAACCTCCAGCAGCTCGTCGAAGAGCTCCGAACCGACGACGCAGAGCTGCGCCTCGGGGTGATGGTCCAGCGCGGCGTTGGTGAAGGCGAGGAAGAGTTCGGTACGGCCGCCGAAAGCGGCGGCGAGGTCCGGCGGCAGCGAGGCGACGGTGAACCCCTCCGAGGGGTGGGTCAGGGTCGCCCCCGCCAGCTCCAGGAACCGCCGGACGAACTGTTCGAGGTCCTTCTGCCGGCGGCGCGGACGCTCCGCGGCTTGCGGCAGCAGTTCACGGGCCTGCGGCTGAGCCTCACGCTTACGACGTTCCTCCTGACGTTGGGCAAGCCAGTCGCTGAGCCCCGCGTCCGCGGCCATCATGGTCATGGCTCGGCTGCGGGCGTCTTCGAGCTGGCTGCCCAGCTCATCCAGCCGGCGCTGCATGGTGGCGTCGCTGTTGGCGTACAACGCCTGCAGCACCCTGTGCTCCATGCTGGAGTCCTGCGTGCCCTCCAACTCGCCGAGGACGGTCACGACCTGCCCGAAGAGCAGCTCGAACATGGCGAGTTTGTCGTGCAGGAGCCGGTAGACGGACTCGTCGAGGGTGTTGCGGGCGAAAAGGTTGGCGATATGGACATCGCGGGTCTGCGTCAGCCGGTGGACCCGGCCGATGCGCTGCTCGACGCGCATCGGATTCCATGGCAGATCGTAGTTGAGTACGCAGTTGCTGACCTGCAGGTTCTGTCCCTCGGCTCCAGCGTCGGTGGAGACCAGGACCTGCGCGCGTCCCGACTTGAATTCGGCGACCGAGGCGCTGCGAGCCGCGTGGCTCATGCCGCCGTGGAACGGCGCCGCGGTGATGCCGTCGGCGTCGAGCAGTCGGAGGATGCCGCCAAGCGTGTCGGTGTGCTGGGTGAAGACCAGGACGCGGCCATGTTCGTCAAGCCACTGGCGGACGACGTTCAAAGCGACCTGTTCGCGGGAGGTGTGCCGGATGTCGCCGGCGAGATGACCGATCTCGGTCAGGGTCTGCTTGAGCCCGCGGTCCCCCTCACGCTCGGCCATCCGCAGGGCGCTGCGGGAGACCGCCTGGGGCGAGGCGGTGAGCCGCAGGGCGAGTTGCCGTCGCCGCATGGTGTCGCCCGGGCCCGTCATCCGGTGCCGCAGGGTGTGCAGCAGCAGGTCGTAGAGCTGGCGTTCGGGGAGGGTCAACTGCACCCCGTGATCCTGAGGGGGCATCCGGTGCACCCGGTCGACGCCGGCCTGCTGACGGGTGGTGCGGACGACCACGCTGCTGATCAGCTTGCGCAGCTCCGCGGCGTTGACCGGCTTGCGCGGGTCGTGGCCGTCAACGAACCGGCGGGCGAAGTCGCGTTCGGAGTCGAAGGTGCCCGGTCGGAGCAGCTCCACGAGGCGGTAGAGCTCAAGCAGGTTGTTCTGCACCGGAGTGGCGGACAGGAACAGGACCCGGGGAGCCTTGGCGACCAGGTCTCCGATGATCTCCCGGGTCTTGCGGGCACCGGCGCCGGAGAGACGGTGCGCCTCGTCCACGATCACCAGGTCGAAGCCCTCGCCCAGACGCTCAACGTTCCGCAGCACCAGTTGCAGGGTCATGATGATCCGGTCCTGCGTGAAGGCCCGGGCGTCCTGCCCGCTGGCGACCACCGTGAAGTCCTCGTCGAACTTCTCCCGCAGCTCGTCGCGCCACTGATCCCGCAGCGGTGCCGGGCAGATGATCAGCACCCGCTGCGCGAGGCCACGCAGCATCAACTCCTTGAGAACGAGACCGGCCTCGACGGTCTTGCCGAGGCCCACCTCGTCAGCGAGGATGCCGCGACCACCCATCCGGGTCAGCACGGTGCGGGCCGCGGCTTCCTGGTGCGGCATGTGTTCGATGTGTGCGGCGTCGATGGCGAGCAGCTCGTCGAACTGGTCGAGAGTGGCCAGGCGCTCTCCCTCAAGCCGCATCCGCACCGCGTCGGCGGGATCCCACCCCCGGTTGTGCAGGGCGCCGGTCATGTGCGTGCGAGCGCTGCGCAGGAAGCCGATGTCGCCCTGCCAGGCGTACTCCTCGCGCTGGCGCAACCGGTAGCGGCCCCCGGTGCTTCCGCGCCGCTCCCTGCGGGTGCCACTGCGCGCGGCGGCGGCGCCCAGGGCGACCGCCGTCGCACCAGGTGTCGCGGCCGTTCCAGGCAGGCGTGGGGCCACGGACAGCCGGGCCCCCGGCGCGACCACGACGAGCCGGATGGCCTCACTTCCCCGGCGCTCAAGCCTCAGCAGGCCACCGATCCGGCCGGTGTCCTGCAGGTACTCGGCCAGCGTCTCGCCGAGGAGCCGACGACGACCCGCGACCCAGGCCACCGGCAGGGACTCCTCCTCCACCACCAGGGTCAGGCCCAGCGAGTGGTTCGCCAGGCCCAAACGGGCGCTCTCGACCGGGCCAAGAGAAACTTCGCCGCTCTCCAACATCTCGGCGTTGATGACCTTCTCGACACTTGCCATCTCACCCACGCCGGCCTCCCAACCGTTCCCGCCCGGCATCGGTAACAGCCAGACTCATGTAACTCCTGCTGTCCCGCTCGACCTGATCGCGGATGAGCAAGCCAGCATCGACCAGCCGGTCAGCCGCCTCGTCCCAGCGGCGGTCTGCGCCCCGCACGTGACGCAGCGCACCGAACTGGGGGCACCGGCGCAGGCCAGCCCCGATGGGCTGCCCACCGGCCAGGACCTCCGCGCCGAGGACCGCGGCTTTGAGCCCGACCGCGCCGTAGCGGCCGGTGCGCAGGGTTGAGGCCCATCCGACGGCCTGCAGCACCGTCAGCTCGACGTTGACCAACTGCTCGGGATCGGGCACCGCCGACGCGGGAAGGTCGTGCCACGGGGATGTCCCCCCGCAGCTGTCACAGGCCTCGTGCTCAGCACCGCACGAGTACGACGGAAAACCGAAGTAGGCGACCATGGCCGCACGGCGGCACCCGCCACCGAGGTACGACAGCATCGCGTCGAGCTGCCGACGCTGCCAGACGTTCCACCGCCGGACCTCCCGCTGCAACACGTCGGTATCCAGCTGCCGGCTGCGCACCCGCAGCCTGCGGTACCGCTGCGACGACGAGAAGGTGATGAGGCGGTCCAGCGACCACGCCACGAGATCGCGTTCCAACGCGTCGGGGTCGACACCGTGGTCCGCCTCAAGCCGGTCGAAGTCGATCCGGCTGCCCACCTGCGGTCGCAGCTTCAGCAGCACGGACAACTCGCGGAACCGCCGTCGCTCCCCCTGGTCCGCCGGTTCCCGGACACCGACGTGGACCGTACCCCGGGCAGAGCAGTCCGGCAGCTGTTCCACCGCGCCGGCACGTTCCAGCCAGCCCAGCAGCACGTTCAGCTCGTCCGGCTCGACCGCGACCGCTTCGGCCAACTCCTCCGGGTCGAACACGACGTCACCGCCACGGCGACGTTGGGTCAGTAACAGGTTCAAGGCGCGTCGGGCCTGCCCCAACCGATGCCCCTCGGTCGTGTCGGCCACCTGCGCGCGGCGGCGGGCGATGTCGCCCTGGCCGTACAACAGCACGCACTGGCCGCGCAGGTCGGCCGAGCGAGCGGCGCGGCCTGCCTCCTGCACGTACGCGTCGAGCGACTCGGGTAGGTCGTAGTGCGCCACCCAGCCGACGTCGGGTTTGTTGACGCCCATGCCGAACGCTTTGGTGGCGACGATGACCTGGGTGGTGCCGGCGAGGAAGTCGTCCTGGACGGCTTCGCGCTGTTCCGGCACCATTCCCGCGTGATAGTGCCGGGCCCGTATGCCCGCGCGCCGCAGCAGCGCCGCCACCTCCTCAGTGACCGCACGCCGCGAGGCGTACACGATGCCCGGTGACGATCCCATCGCCGTCGCGATCCGCAGCAGTTCGCGGGCCCGCTCTCGTTCACCACCCACCTTGGTCACCTGGAAGCGGAGGTTCGGGCGATCGGCAGGTCGGGTGACGGCCACCGGGTCGGTGAGTTCCAGGGTGCCGATGATGTCCTGCAACACCGGCTCGGTGGCCGTGGCTGTCAACGCCATCCGTGGGGCCCGGCCCAGGTGCGCCACCGCCCGGGACACCCGTCGGAACTCGGGCCGGAAGTCGTGCCCCCAGTCACTCACGCAGTGCGCCTCGTCGACCACGAGGGCGGCCAGGTCCTGCCGCTCCAACGCCACCCTGAGCACCGGATCCCGCACGAGCCGCTCCGGCGAGACATACAGCAGCCGTACCTTTCCCGTCGCCAGGTCCCGCAAGATCTCGTTACGAACGGCGGCGGGGGTATTGCCGGTGATGCCCTGGACGCCCCGAAGTCCACGGCGGCCCCGAAGGTCATCCAGTTGGTCCTTGATCAGCGCGACGAGCGGACTGACCACCACTGTCGCCCGGTCCTCCGGGCGTAACAGGGCCGGAAGCTGGAAGCAGAGCGACTTTCCAGTGCCGGTCGGCAGGACACCGACGGTGTCGTCGCCTGCCAGGTGAGCCCGCATCAACTGCAACTGCGGTTCGCGCAGCTCATGCACGCCGAAGAGCAGCCGTGCGCCCTCGCGCAGTTTCGGTTCCGGATCCTCTCCAGGCACCAGACGCAGTCGTTCCAGCGTGGCGTCCACGTCACTGCGGGCGAGAGACAACGCGGCTGTGAGGTCTGGCTGATCACCCGTGACGAACTGCACGGCGAAGCGCCAGGCGTCGTCGCGGTCGATCGCATGGTGAATCGCAGGCCCGGGCAGGGAGGAGAGGAGTATCCGATTGGCGCTGCCGGGCGACTGCATCCGCCGGTCGCAGATCAGCGCCACACCCCGGTCGGTCTCGCTGCGAATCAGCCGACCGAAGCCTTGCGCCAGCTGCACTGCGGTCTTGGGTACGAGGTAATCCAGGAATGGATCGCCACCCCGGTCGGCGACCGCGCGGGCCCGGGCACTGACCACGGCGTCATCCGGATGCGGGTACGGCGGTTTCTCGATGATCAGGTAGCTGAGCGTTTCACCGGGGGCGTCGAAGCCCTGCCAGTACGACCGCAGCCCGTACACGACGCTCCCCGGCTCGGACCGGAACCGGTCGGCGATCTCGGCCCGGCCGGCCTCGCCCTGCACAAGCAGGTGCACACCCCGCTCGGCCAGCGGCTCCGACCGCTGCCGGACGAGGCTGGCCACGGCCTCCATCCGGCGACGCGCGGCGAACAGCGTCATCGAGCGGCCACCGGTCAACGACAGCAGACCGACCTGGTCGCGGGCGAACTCCTCGACGAACTCCCGTTCCTGGCCGGGCACCGGCACGGGCAGGTGGTTGGTGAGGACCACCGCGGACTGGGTCGCGTAGTCGAAAGGACTGCGCAGCTGTCGCCCGTCGAAGACGCCCGGCTCGCCGCTACCCCGCTCCACCCGAATCCCCAGCCGGTCACTCAGGTAGTCGAAGCTGTCACCGGTGGTCAGGGTCGCGCTGGTCAGGGTGACGCTGCGCGCCGGCCGGACAATGCCATCCGCGAACACCGGACCGACGTCGACCGGAATGCACTCGAAGGTCCATTCGCTGCGGGTGGTCTGATCCGCAGACACGGTGACAGGAGCAGCCTCGGCGCCTGTTGCATGATCCGTGTCGGTACCTGGTTGTCCGGAGAGTCGGTAGACCCAGAGATGCTCGTCGGGCAGGTCCCGGAGCCGCCCGAGCACCCCGCTGGCGTCCCGGACGGCGCGAGCCAGGCCGGCGACGCGAACCAGCACGCCCTTGAGCAGCAGCCGTGCGCGGCCGCTCACCTCGGGCACCTGCGCGCGGGCGCCCGTCTCCAGCACCGTCAGCTCGGCAACCAGTTCCCGCAAACCGCGGGTGGTCTGCCGTACCTCCTCGATGAGCTGCCGGTACTCCGGTCGGCCGTGTACCACCCCCGACTGCGGGACCGCGGAGCGGTTCACGCCGCCGTACTCGTGCAGATACCGCTGCACAGCGTCGGTCAACCGGTCGCAGTCCTGCCGCAGCTGTCGAGCCATGACCGGCAAGGTCCGCCCTCGGCGCAGGTCAACGCCGGCAGCGGCGAGCCGGCGCAGATGCCGGTCGAGTCCGCTCCTGCCGTCGAGCCTCGCCGCCATGCCGAGAAGCTCGCGCCGGCCGACGACCTCCGTCCACGCGGCCGTCAACGAGTCTTCCAGCTCATGTGCCTCGTCGAAGACCAGGTCACCATGGCCCTCGGCGAGCACATCGCCCGGGCTCCGCTGACCTTGCTGAGCGAGCTTCGCCCAGGTCGCGATCAGGGCATGATTGACCGCGACGACGCCAGGCCGGTCCCGCATCCCGGCAAGTCGTGTGAACAACGGGCACCGGTCGGCCCAGGCACAGTCATATCGTTCGCAGGACCCGGCGTCGGTTCGCAGGGTGTCCCGCAAGCCCCGATAGTCGGGGCGTGCGCCTGCGACGTCCGCGTCCGCGACGTCATCCCACACCCCCGTCTCACCGACGGCGAGCGCTCGGACGGCGACAGCCAACGCCAGCCAGTGGTCAGTGCCCGCGCTCTCATCGGACGACTCCAACGCCGAGGCGATCTCCCGAGAGCAGAGGTAGTTGGACACCCCGAAGAGCTGACGGAACGGGGCACGAAACAGCCCTTCGCCTCGAAGCCGGGTCACATCGCGCCGCAGTTGCTGCTGGAGGACCTTCGTTGCGGTGGCGACCACGACAGGCCGACCGGGACCGGCTTGTCGTACGGCCGGCGTCAGGTAAGCCAGGGACTTGCCCGTGCCGGTTGGCGCCTCGATCGCGAGTAGGCCACCCGCGTCGAGCACCTCAGCCACCGCCCCGGCCATCTCCCGCTGCGACGGCCGGGCTGCGTAGCCCCGCTCACCCAACTGGCTGAACACCTGACGTACAGCGTCCGCGGCCGTACCGGGTTGAGCCCCTCCTACCGGTTCGAGCAGGGGGTCCGGGGCGCAGGACAGTAGGTCCCGGATGTTCACCGGCATTGGAGCCTCGGGCAACAGTCGAGCAAGGTCTGATCCGCCCGCGACGAGACAGGCCCGGGCAACCTGCCACGACGGATCAGAGCCGTCGACCCGGCCGACAAGAACACGCAGACACGCGGCGAGGGCGAGCGCGTCGCTCAGCGGATCGTCGTCCCCCTGTTCGACACCGAAGACCGCGCACATCTCGCTCATTCGACTGCTCGGTCGGGCGGGCTCATGAAGCAGCGCCAGTATCCGCAAGTCAACTCGGAGATCAGGAAGGCAGCCGGCGATGTCGTCTGGCAGGTGAGACCAGCGGTCACCGCTCAGGCAGTATCCGACCAGGCCAGCAGCCCCCAGGATGAACTCACGTACCTCATCGGACCGGTTCGGACTCGCGCTGAAGATCCGCGCCTCGCCGTCACGCATCCGCACGACGGCCAGTTCCACCTTCTGATGCACCGACGGCCCCGGCACCACGACGACGAGATCCTCCAGCGGCATCGCTGCTGGTGGGTCAACCCTGTTCCACGCAAGTGCGGCCTCGTCCACGACTTTCGCAGTTGCAGATGCCGTGTCCGGGTCGGGGGCGCCGGACGGGCGAGGTGGAAGGCTGAGGCGATCGTGGTCGTCGATGACGAACGCCGAGGGAAAGCGCTCCGGCAATTTCGCCAGTCGGGCCGCGGTCAGCACAATGCCACTCTCCCGAAGGACGTCGGCGATTTCGTCGGGCGTGAGCGGCCCTCGTTGTGCGATCACGTCAGATGCTGCGGCGACATTCGGGGGTAGCGCCCGCGTTCCCATAGCTTCACTCCCCCGTTGCTGCCCCCGAAAGCTGCGGCAGCAAAGGGTCAGAGCCGCGACATGGCCCGCCCTGCCGGGCACTGCCGCACATCCGACCCGCTTTCGAGCCGGCGACCGATGACAACGTTGGCAGAGGCTGGTCAGCACCCGCCAGCAAGATCACCGGCTGACTCAACGTATGCAGCGATTCAGGCGGTCGGGATCCTCCAGATGGACGGGTTCGACCAACCGAGCTGCCACCGAGCTGCCCCGAGTCGACCTGGGAAGGCTCCTGCCGGCCCAGACAATCCAACCCACCAGCGCCCGTCATGATCGTTTCGTGCGACTACCCGGTCCCCCGTCGCGCACAGCTCGCCGCGAGGTACATCGACAATCGCCGACGACCTCAGCCCGCTATGCGCCCCATTCGGACAGGAGCGGACCGGCAGGTGCGTAACGTGCAGGGGTAACCCCCTGACGCGAAGAGGAGACTTCATGTCCAAGCCACCGCTTCCCGAGGCCGCGGTCGCCATGCTGCAGAAGCCGAACCCCGCCGTCATGACCACGCTTCGCAACGGTGGTCAGCCGGTGTCCGCCGCCACCTGGTACCTGTGGGAGGACGGCCGGATCCTGGTGAACATGGACGAGAGCCGGCGCCGGCTGGACCACGTCCGAAACGACCCCCGGGTCTCGCTCACCGTCCTGGATGAGGCCGGCTGGTACACCCACGTCAGCATCATCGGGCACGTCGCCGAACTGCGGCCCGACGAGGACCTCGCGGACATCGACCGGTTGTCCCAGCACTACACGGGAAATGCGTACCCACGGCGGGAGCGCGCTCGGGTCAGCGCCCTGATCGAGATCGACCGCTGGCACGGCTGGGGCGCGCTCAAAGACAACAACCAGATCGGCTGACCAACGCGGCCCGGCCGGCGGCACCGGCGGCCGGGCCAGCGACCCCACGGTCAGGGCTGCACGGTGGTGACGGACGGGGCGCCGACGCGGGTCACCAGGTAGCCGAAGGCCGCCGCCGTGAAGAACATGACGATGCCGTAGACGGCCCCGGGGATCGCCATCTGCGTGCTGTCGAGCAGCGCCGGGCTGAGCGCGATCGTGATGGCCAGGGTGCTGTTGTGGATGCCGATCTCGAACCCGGCCGCGGTGGCGGCGCTCCGGTCGACCCCGGTCAACCGGGGCACGCCGTACCCGATGGCGAGGCTCAGCAGGTTGAACGCGAGCACGGCCAAGCCGACCGAGACGAAGTAGTCGGCGATGTTCTCGCGCTCGCCGAGCACGGCGCCGGCGATCACCGCGACGAGCACGACGACGGACAGAATCCGGACCGGGCGGTTCAGGCGCTCGGCGACGCGAGGTACCCGGGCCCGGATCAGCATGCCGATCGCCACCGGGACGAGCACGATGGCGAACACCTGCAGCACCTTGTCAAACTGCAGGCCGATGCTCCTGCCGTCGGGCAGGAAGTACGCCGCCGACAGGTTGACCAGGATCGGCAGGGTGAACACCGCGAGCACCGAGTTGATGGCGGTCAGGGTGATGTTCAAGGCCACGTGCCCGCCGAACAGGTGGCTGTAGAGATTGGCCGTCGTGCCACCGGGGGAAGCGGCCAGCAGCATCATCCCGACGGCCAGCTCCGGCGCCAGGTCGAAGACGACGACCAGGCCGAAGCAGAGCGCCGGCAGCACCAGCACCTGGCACACCAGGGCGATGACGGCGGCCTTCGGATGCTGGGCCACCCGGCGGAAGTCCGCAATGGTCAGTCCGAGACCCAGGCCGAGCATGATGATCCCGAGGGCGATGGGCAGGCCGATCAGAGTCAGGGCTGAGTCCATGACACAACATCGTTACCACCCGGTAACGACTCCGCCATCCCCCATGTGGCCGGACGGCTCTTGACCCTCGACCGTGATCGGCTTAACTTCATCAATCAGACAAGACTCTTTACTAATTCCGCTCCATTCCTCGTGGGAGTGCCGATGCGACCATTCCGCCACCGCCGCCTGACCGCCGTCGTCGCCCTGGCGACCATGCTGGTCACCGCCGCCCCGCCAGCCGCCGCAAGCGCAGGTGACAAGACCGACCGCCGGGCCGGTTACCACCGGGTCGGCTACTTCACCCAGTGGGGCATCTACGGCCGGGCCTTCCCGGTCAAGAAGCTCGACACCTCCGGGGCCGCCAGCCGGCTCACCCACGTCAACTACGCCTTCGGCAACGTCAGCGAGGACGGCCGCTGCTATGTGGACGGCGGGCCGGGCGAGGGCGACGCCTGGGCCGACTACCAGCGTCCGGTGCCAGCCGAGGAGAGCGTCGACGGCGTCGCCGACGCCCCTGGTCAGGCGCTCAACGGCAACTTCGGCCAGTTGGCCAAGCTGAAGGCCAAGCACCGCGACCTGAAGGTACTGATCTCGCTGGGTGGCTGGAGCTGGTCGACGTACTTCTCGAACGCCGCCCGCACCGACGCCTCCCGCAAGGCCTTCGTCGCCTCCTGCATCGATCTCTACCTCAAGGGCAACCTGCCGGGTGGGGACGGGAGCGCGGGTGGCCCCGGTGCCGCCGCCGGCGTCTTCGACGGCATCGACCTCGACTGGGAGTGGCCGAACTGGGCCGGTGAACCGGGCAACGTCATCCGCCCGGAGGACCGGGAGAACTTCACCAAGCTGCTCGCCGAGTTCCGCCGGCAACTCGACGCGTACGGCCGCAAGACCCACGCGCACCACCCGCTGACCGCGTTCCTGCCGGCCAACCCGGCGACCATGGACGCCGGGTACGAGGGTCGCAAGATCTTCAAGTACCTGGACTTCGCCACGGTGCAGGGGTACGACTTCCACGGCGGCTGGGAGGCGGTGGCCAACCAGCAGTCGGCGCTGCGCGTTCCGGCGGGTTCGCCGGACAACCCGGACTTCTCCGTCGAGGTCGCGATCGACGGCTGGATCGCCCGTGGTGCGCCCCGCGACAAGCTGGTCCTGGGCATCCCGTACTACGGCCGGGGCTGGACCGGCATCACCGGCGGCAATGGCCTGTTCCAGCCGGCCACCGCGCCCGCGCCGGCCACCTTCGAGGCCGGGTACGAGGACTACAAGAAGCTCAAGACCCTGGCCGGCAACGGCTTCACCGTGCACCGCGACCTCCGCGCCGGGCACGCCTGGTTGTTCGACGGTACGACGCTCTGGACGTACGACGACCCGGCAATCGTGCTGCAGAAGACGCTGTACATCCGGCGGGCCGGACTGGGCGGCGCCATGATCTGGTCCCTAGACGGCGACGACGACAACGCCACGTTGACCAAGACGATCGGCCTCGGGCTGACCACCTGGTAGCCGTACCCCGCTTGCGGCAGTCCCCCCGGCCCGTCGCCGACCGATTCCTCGGCCGGCGGCGGGCCGGTGGTCCATGCGACGGCCTACCGCTGGGCGGGTGCCACCGCGTGTACCGCGGCCTCGATCAGCCCGGTCACCTCGTCCATGTCACGAGCCCGGCGCACATCCAACTCGGCCGACCATCCGTCCGGGCCGGTGAGCTTCACCGTCACGTCGTCGCGGCGGTGGGTCAACCAGCCGGCGACGGCCTGGACCAGCACCATGACGACGCCGCCGCTGTCGACGGCCACCAGCAGCGCGTCCGTGCCATCCGCCGACCTCTCGTCGGACGGCGTCGTGGCACCTGCGGCGCGCGGCGCCGTCACCTTTTCGCGCAGCCGGTCCTCGGACCGCAACCAGGACGCGAGAGAACGCCGAGAGTCGGCGGACGGAAGATCCGGATGGACCGAGAGCGTGATCGTCTCCAGAAACGCCGGCATTGTCTCCTCCTTCCGGGCGAGGACAACGAGTACGGGTTCCCCCGTCATCCTGCCAGCCGGCTCCGGTGTCGGCATCCCACGCAGTCACCGAAGTCGATCAGACCTTGACCGGGGTATCGACGGTTCATAGGCTCCGGCCACTGTGAGGCATCTCCCGAGAAGGGAAGCACGAGACATGGCCCGATCGAAAAGTCCGTTCTGGACGGTTCCCCCGAGGCGGCTGGCGAGTGCCGCCGCGATCACGCTCCTACTCGGCATGACTCCCCTGCTCAGCGGCACGGCCGCGAGCGCCGCGCGGCCCTCCCCCTGCAGCAACGACCCGACCGCCCGGCTGAGCACCGTGCCCACTCCGGAGGCCGTGCTCGGTTTCCCGCTCGGGGCCGGCCAGGAGCGGGTCGTCACCAACGACGAGGTGCGCGGATACCTCGGGGCCGTGGACGGAGCCTCCGACCGGGTCGTCACCGGCGTGATGGCCACCAGCGTGCTCGGCCAGCCGCTGCCGTACGCGGTGGTGTCCAACGAGCGCAACGTGCGACCGTCGGAGCTGCGCCGGATCGCCGACGACGTCCGCGACCTGCGGGACCCGCGCCGGACCAGCGCGAGGACGGCCGCCCGGACGGCGAAGGACAGCCCGGCCATCGTCTGGGTCACCGCGAACGTACACGGCGGCGAGAAGAGCGGCACCGACGCCGCGCTCAAGACGCTGTACGAGCTGGCCGCCGGACTGTCCTGCGCGGTCGCCCAGCGCAACGACAACCTGGTCACCATCATCGTGCCAACCCAGAACCCGGACGGCCGCGACGCCACCCGGCGGCAGAACGAGTTCGGCTTCGACATGAACCGGGACTGGTTCGCCCGCACCCAGCAGGAAACCGACGGCAAGCTCGAACTCCTGCGCCGGTACCCGCCGCAGGTCTTCATCGACGCCCACGAAATGGGTGGCCGCCAGTACTTCTTCCCGCCCAACGCCGACCCGATCCACCACGAGATCGCCGGCGAGGCGGTGGACTGGATCAACCGGATCGGCGAGGCCAACAAGGCCGGCTTCGGCTACAACGGCGCCTGCGCCGACGACGACGCCACCGAGTGCTACTTCAACTACTCGACCTACGACATGTTCTTCATGGGCTACGGCGACACCGTGCCGACCACCGGCTTCGGTGCGGCCGGCATGACGTACGAGAAGGGCAGCGCGTCGGCGGTGGCCGACCGGGTCCAGCAGCAGTTCAACACCCAGTGGGCGACGCTCGGTTGGGCCGCCGCGAACAAGCACGAGGTGCTGACCGACTACTTCGACATCTGGACCGACGCTCTCGCCCAGGGCAGGGCGGGCACGCTGGAGCCGAACGAGGTGGTCGAGCCCACCAACGAGGTCCAGTTCCCGGTACCCGACATCAAGATCCGCTCGTACTTCCTGCTGCCCGACCGGCAGCTCGCCGACGTACGCCAGCTCGTCGAGCGGCTGCGCCGGATGGACGTCGAGGTCTACGAGGTGCAGAAGCCGACCCGAGTGCCGACCGCCCGGATCTTCGGCGGCCGGTCGGCCAGCAACGTGACCGTGCCCAAGGGCGCGTACTGGATCCCGATGGACCAGCCGCAGAAGCACTGGATCCAGGCGATCATGGGCGAGGATCCGTACACCCCCTTCCCCTACTTCTACGACGTCTCGTCCTGGAGCAACCCGCTGCTCATGGGCGTGTCCACGATCTACACCGGCGACAACGTCAAGCCGAAGGCCCAGCTGGTCCGGAAAATCTCCGGCGGCCGGACCGCGCCGGCGTGGCCGTGGGGCTCGTACACGTACCCGCTGGACTCGGCGGCTGCCGCGGAGTTCACCTTCACCCTGCTCGGCCGTGGTGTGCCGCTCGTGCGTGACTTGAACACCAGCGCGGTCGCCCTACCGGCGAGCAAGCTGAGCCGCGAGGTCGACGAGCTGGCCGAATCACTCGGGGTGACCCTCACCCCGGGCGGGCGGGCCACCGGGACACGGCTCGCCCTGCCGGACGTGGGGCTGTTCCAGGGCACCGGCATCTCCACCACGTCGGGCTCGCACGGCGAGGCCCGGTACATGCTTGGCAAGCGGTGGGGGCTCGACCTGAAGCCGGTGACCACGGCCGACATCAACGACAACACCGAGGCGTTCACCGGACGTACCGTGCTGCTGGTGCCGGACGGCAGCAGCCCCACCGGCGGTCTGACCGCAAACGGGCAGGCCAACCTGCGCGACTGGATCGCCCAGGGCCACACCTACATCGGGCTGCGCAACGAGGGCACCCGGGTGGCCCGGGCCGCCGGGCTCACCTCCACCACCGAGAAGCCCAAACCGGCCGGTTACCAGGTGCTCGGCTCACACCTGCGAGTCGACGTCGACCACGACAGCCCGGTGGCGCTGGGTCGCCCGGCGGAGGACTTCGAGTTCAACAACAGCGACCCGATCCTCAACCCGACCACGACCGGGACCAACGTGCTCAGCTACCCGACGGGTGACACCTTCTGGGCCAACGGCTACACCGTCGGCGGCGACACCCTGAAGGGGACGGCGGCACTGGTCGACGAGCCCACCGGAGCGGGTCGGGCGGTGCTGTTCGCGTTCAACCCGCTCTTCCGGGCGTACAACGAGAATGGTCTGCACCTGGTGGCCAACGCGCTGCTCTACCCGGCGGGCGTGGGCGCGACCACCGCGCCGGACGCCCGGCGCTCGCCCGGGGTCGACGCGGCACGCGCGAGCGCCGCAGCCGCGCCGGTGACGCCGGAGCTGGGCGGCGGGTGGCGGCCGACCACCATCGAGGTGGCGGCCACGGACCTGGCGCGTACCCGGGCGATCGTCGAGCGTTTCACCACGGACGCGCAGGCGTCCGAGGCGGGCGGGTCGGCCTATCTGGTGATTCCGAACCCGGAGGGACGCCAGGCCGACGAGCACCCGTTCCTGGGTGATCTGGTACGCGCCCTGCGCGCCGCCCAGGTGCCGCTGCGGTCCGTGGTGGGCTGACGCGGGACCGGTACAGCGAAGCGCCCGTCCCCGCGTTGGGGACGGGCGCTTTCGTGCGTTCCGAGATCGGCTACGGCCGCCCGGCGACCTGGGCGACGAACGCCCGCCACGACACCGGCCCAAAGACCAGCCCGACGTGGCGCTGCGGGACGCGCGGCCCTGGGCGACCGGCCGATAGTCGACCACTCCACGTAAACACCACCTCGACGTAGCTGCGCCGTCGATTCGCCACGCCTCGCAGTCAAGCCTGGCAGCGCGCCCCCAGCCAGAATGCTGATCTTGTGACACGGGAACCGGGACATGAACTGCGACAGAGGCCATGGGACTGAACAGTTCGCAGGTAACGGAAACTGTCCAAGATCTTCGGTCGGAGGCGGGGTATCTGGTCCAGCAGTCCACCGCGCGATAGGAGGGGCCCGCCAGGAGTGCGAAACGCCACGAGAGCCGACGTCCGGGGCCCTCGGTGGCCGGCGGTTCGGCGTCTCGTCGGGGCTGCGGTCCGGCCGACGCTCGCCGAGCCGACGTACCTGCATCGTGGACGCCGCGACACAACACGACGGTCCGGCCGGCCCTAGGAATGGGCCGGCCGGACCACGCCGGCGGCGTCAGCCGGTGGTGCAGACGGTGCCGTTGAGGGTGAACGCCGTCGGCAACACGTTCGGGCCGCTGTACGCGCCGACGAAACCGGCGCTCACGCTGCCACCGGCGGCGATCTGCCGGTTGTCGTCAGTCGGAGTGACCCGCACGGCCGCACCGACCTGTTCCCAGGTGGCGCTCCAGCCGCTGCTCACCTGCTGCCAGCCGGTGGGCCAGGTCCAGGTGAGCGTCCACCCGTTGATCGGGCTCGTCCCGTTGTTGGTGATCTCGATGCCGCCGATGTAGCCGTTGCCCCAGTCGCCGCTGGTGGTGAAGCGGACGGTGCACGCGCTCGCGGACGGGCTGCCGGTGGCGAAGGTAAGCGGCGGTGAGGACCAGGACACCCGGCCGGCGGTGTCGCGAGCCAGCACGTTGACCGTGTACCTGGTGCCCGGCACCAGGTTGCCGACCGTGAACGAGGTGGCCGCCGTCTCGCCGAGTTGCTCGCCGATCGCACCGTTCTGCCGGTACACCTCGTACTTCGCGATCGGGCTGCCGCCCGGTGCGGCCGCCGGCCAGGAGATCGTCGCGGTCCGGTCGGTGACGCCGCTGGCGGTGGGCTGACCCGGCGCCGAGGGCCGCCCGCCGGTCGAGCCGGCTGGGCGGAGCACCAGCGTGGTCAGCGAGTACGGCGGCAACGTCCGGCTGGTCGCGGAGCCGGACTGGCCGGTGGCGATGCCGGTGACGCCGTTGGCGAGGGTGGACACCGTTGGCGCGCCGGCGGACGGGATGAACCCCGCGTAGCCGATGGTGACCGGATGCGCCGTGTCCGGGTCCTTGTTGACCAGCAGCACCGCGAGGTCACCGTTGCCCCGGCGGACGGCGTGCGCGGTGACCAGCGGCTGGTCGGTGCCGGCGCGGACGAACTGGTCGCCGGGCTGGGCGAAGCGCTTCATCATGGTCAGCCCGTGGTACGGCGCGAACGGCGTGTTCAGCGGCGGCTCGCAGACCGAGCCGTCCTCGGTGCAGGCGCCGCTGGAGAGCATGCCGAAGTCGCCGTAGTCGGTCTGGCCCGCCACCTCCGACACGGTGCCGATGCCGTTGTGCACGTTCCACCAGTGGGCGGTGAAGACCCCGTTCTCCAGCAGCGCGCTGTAGGCGTCGGCCAGGAAGAGCGCCGCCGGCTGGGTTGTCCGGCCGGCGTCGACGTTCAGCTCGGTGAAGCTGATGCCGATGCGTGCGGCGTTCGGGCCGGCGTACCGGGTGAGCTGCTCCCGGAGCAGGTGGGTCGCGTCGGGGATGTGGCTGATCCGGGCCAGCGACTCCGCGGCGGTGCCACCCGGGTACCAGTGCACGTCCACAAAGTCGATCTTCGGGCCGGCGAGGGAGAGCACGGTCTGGTTCCAGGAGCCGGGGTCGCTGCCGGCGGTGATCCCGTCCGGCCAGTTGCCCGGCATCGTCAGCACCGCGCCGACCTTGATGCCCGGGTCGACGGCCTTCATCGCGTCGGCGTACTCGACGACCAGCCTCGCGTACTGGGTCGCGCTCTTGTCCGGGTGGTCATCCGCTTCCCAAGCCGCTCCATAGTGGCCGTTGCCGTAGTTCTCGTTGCCGACCGTCCAGTACCTCGCGCCGTAGCCCTTGGTCACGTTGGCGTACCGCACCCAGTCGGCGGCCTCTGCCGGCGAGCCAGTGCCGTAGTTCGCGATGATCATCGGTTGCGCGCCGACCCGCCGGACCGCCGCCATGAAGGTGTCGAAGTCAGTCCCCGGTGCGACGTACCCACCGGGCGCGGTGTGATCCTTCCAGTGATAGATGTCGGCATACGAGCCGCCTGGGTAGCGCATCATCTGCACACCGGCGTCGCGCAGCAGGTCCGACGTCTCGGCGCTGCCGAGGTGCTGATCCCAGATGGCGTGGTTGACGCCCAGTGCGGTGTCGGGCACTGTCGCCAGCCCCGCGCGGGCGTTCACGGTCACGGCGACCGGGTCGGGTGCCGCGCTGGCGGTCGGGGGGTTGATACCGGAGAGCGCAGTCGCGGCGAGCAGCAGGCTCGCCAGGAGGGCCGCGCGGGCTTTCGGGTTCTGCATGGGCTGGGTTCCTTCGCGGAGGTGGGTCGCCCAGCCGGTCAGGGTGCAGCGCGGCGGTGGGCAGACTCGTGGACGGATGGCGCTCTTTGGTCCATCGCTCGTTTCACCCGTCCCCCGGAATCCGTGCTGGATCCCGGCTGCCCATTGGACGGACGTCAGCCCCGCGCGCGCGGCATGTCATCGACGCACAAGAATCTCATGCTCGGCTCACCGACCTCAAGGGAGTAGCGCCGGCCTCGTACACCGGCGCCGCTGCGTCTCAAGGACGAGCGTCGTCATCGTCCCGCCCACCATGACCTGAGCGACGCCCGCGGACACTAACGGCGGCCAGCAGAGTGACGACCGCTGCCGTCAACTGCAGCACGCCGCCAAGCAGATCGACCAGGCTGGAGATGGCGGTAGCGTCGGGAACAAAGTCCATGGCGGCCTCCGGGTTCGTGCCCACCGTCCGCTTCCTGCGGAAGGCCCTCCCCCGGGCCCAGCGGACAACCGCTTGAGCGCCGCCGTCATTGTGGCACCCTCCCGCATCCAGGCGGAAGGCGTGGACCGCGGGCCGCCACACCGCCCGGTCCCGGTCGTCGCGACCGGAACCGGAATAATCCGGCGGCATGCGGGGACGATTCGGTGCGGTCAAGCGGTGGTACGGAAAGCGTCGGCGGTTCGTCCGCTACATGCTCCTCGCGCTGGTGGTTGGTGCGATCCTGCTGACCGGCGGAACAGTGGCCAGCGTGGCGTGGATCCGCGGTGACGCCGAGGGCCACCTCTACAGCGAGGTCGACGTGCCGGACGCGCCGGTCGCCCTGGTATTGGGCACCAAGGTGGACGCGGATGGCACGCCGTCTCCGTTCCTCGCAGCCCGCTTGGAGATCGCGCGGCGGCTGTTCGACGGCGGCAAGGTCCGGGCGATCCTGGTGTCCGGCGACAACATGAACGCCGACTACAACGAACCCGCCGCGATGCGGCGCTGGCTGGTCGACCGGGGCGTGCCGGCGCGGAAGGTGGTGCTCGACCACGCTGGCTTCGACACGTACGACTCCTGCGCACGGGCGGAGCAGATCTTCGGAGTGACGCATGCGACGGTCGTGACCCAGTCCTTCCACCTCCCCCGCGCCGTGGCGCTGTGCAGGCGCCTCGGCATCGACGCCAACGGCGTGGGCGACGAGACCGCGAAGCGGTACGCCCAGACGTGGCGGGTCAGCTCCTCCCGCGAGCACGGCGCCTGCCTCAAGGCCGCGCTGGACCTGGTCTCGGGTCGGGACCCGGCCCACCTCGGCCAACGCGAGACCGGCATCGACGACGCCCTCCGGAGCGGCTGAGAACGAACGCCGAACCGCGCGGAGAGTCCTTCCATCAGGGGTGCCGGGGTGGTGCGGCGCTGTCGCGGAGGACGAGTTCGGTGGCGAGTTCGAGGCGCTGGATCTCGCTCCTCTCGCTGCCGGCGAGCTGCAGCACGGTGCGTGCGGCCAGCATGCCCATCTCGGCCAGCGGTTGGCGGACGGTGGTCAGCGGCGGGGAGCACCACCGGACCTCCGGCAGGTCGTCGAAGCCGACCACGCTGATGTCGTCGGGCACCCGGAGGCCGCGCTTGCGGACGGCCTCGTAGACGCCGAGTGCCATCTGGTCGCTGGAGGCGAAGATGGCGGTGGGCGGCTCGGGCAGGGCCAGCAACTGCGCACCGGCCGTGTAGCCGGCCTCGTGGTAGAAGTTGCCGGCGCGGATGAGGGAGTCGTCCACCGGGATTCCGGCTGCGCCGAGGGCGGCCCGGTAGCCGTCCAGCCGCGCCCGGCTGCACGTCAGGTGCGGTGGCCCGGCGATGAAACCGATGCGGCGGTGGCCGAGGCCGAGCAGGTACTGGTTGGCGCTCAGGCTGCCCGCCCAGTTGGTGGCGCCGATCGTGGGTGACTCCTGCGGATCGACCCCGGCGGGGTCGATGATGACCACCGGGAGGCGGAGCCGGCGCAGCTCTGCCTGGAGGGGCGGGTTCACCATCGAGGTCACGAAGATGACACCCGACGAGGTGCGGGTACGCATGTTGTCGAGCCACTGTTTGGCCGAGGAGATGCGCCAGTGGATGGCCGAAACGACGGTGCCGACGCCGCTGCTCAGCGCGACGTCCTCCACCCCACGGATGATCTCCACAGCCCACGGGCTGTCCAGGTCGTTGAAGACCAGGTCGATGAGGGCGGCGGCATTACGGCGGCCCGCCGAACGGCGGCGGTAGCCGTACCGGTTGAGCAGTTCTTCGACCCGTTCCCGGGTCTGCGGGCTGACGTCGGAGCGGCCGTTGACGACCCGGGAGACCGTGGGCACGGGGACGCCGGCCAGCCGCGCGATCATCGCGATGGTGACGTTTCGGGCGTTGTCGGAGGCCACGGTCCGTCCCTTCGTCTGGTTGGCAGCCTGTGGTCGGCTCGGTCGTTCCCGGAACTTTCGGTTTCCTGCCGGAAATACCGATCGATGGCCGGACGCTACGAGCCGTTTGCACGCTGGTCAAGGTCTCGGGCCCTCTTGCGAAAGACCGGCCGACGTACGCAGGGCTGGCGACGGTGCGGGAACCCAGGTTTCCGGAAGTTCCAGCCGCCGGACGGCGACTACGACGACCCTCGTAGGGTGAGGGCATGGCTGAGCGATCTCTGACCCTGATGGCGGTACACGCCCACCCCGACGACGAGGCGACGAGCACCGGTGGCATCCTTGCCCGCTACGCGGCGGAGGGGATCACGACAGTGCTCGTGACCTGCACCGACGGGCGATGCGGCGACGGCCCCGGCGGGGTCAAGCCCGGCGACCCGGGGCACGATCCGGCCGCCGTCGTGGCGATGCGCACGGCCGAGCTGGAGGTGAGCTGCGCGGCGCTGAAGGTCACCCACCTGGAAACGCTCGGCTATGCCGATTCCGGGATGATGGGCTGGCCGAACAACGACCAGCCGGGCTCATTCTGGACGACGCCCGTGGACGAGGCGGCGGACCGGCTGGCGGACCTGATCCGGCAGTACCGACCGGACGTCGTCGTCACCTATGACGAGAACGGCTTCTACGGCCACCCGGACCACATCCAGGCCCACCGGATCACCATGGCCGCTGTCGCGAAGACGGACATCCCCGCGAAGGTTTACTGGACCACCGTGCCGCGCACGATGTTCGCGGAGTTCGGCCGGATCATGCAGGAACTCGGCGTCGAGTGGGCCGATCCGGACGCAGCGGACGAGCCGGGGCCGCAGCTCGGCCTACCCGACGACGAGATCAACACCTGGGTGGACACGAGCAAATACGGCCCGCAGAAGTTCGACGCGTTGGCCGCGCACGCCAGCCAGACCGAGAACATCTTCTTCCTGCAACTGGGCCGGGAGCGGTTCACCGAACTGATGGGCGTCGAGACCTTCGTCCGCGTCCAGGACACCACTGGCGCACCGCTACCCGAGGACGACCTCTTCGCCGGACTGCGCTGACTGGAGCGGCGCCGGCCAGGGTCGTCCGGAAGGGCATCGTCCAACACTCGCCCGCCTCATGACCGGGCAGGTGCTACTCGTCGCCCGCTCGATGACCCACCTCGGTGGCCACCACGCCGTTTGCCGTCTCGCCGCGTAGGTCACGCCTACGGAGCACGTCACCCAACGCTCGAAGGAAGAACCACAGCACGCCGACGAGGACCGGGACGACCGTCCATGAGCGCCAGCTACCCTCGGCCAGGATGTCGGGGGTACGGATGCCGGAACAGAGGACCATCAGACCCGCGACGAACAGCTTGCCCCACGAAGCGCCAGACCTCACCATGCCCACCTCCACATCTAGCGCCAGCCTGTCAAGGAAGCGGCCGGCCGTCACCACGACCGACCCGGCCCGGAGCTGCGTGCCTCAGCGACGGCGCGAACGAGAAGACCGTGGCTTTAGCATGACCGCATGACGATAGATCTCTTCGCGGGCATACCCGTCCACGACTACACGACGGCAGCGGCCTGGTACGAGCAACTCCTCGGCGCCCCGCCGTCGTTCCTGCCCAACGACACCGAGGCGGTATGGGAACTGGCCGACCATCGGTACGTGTTCATCGAGGTACGGCCCGAGCATGCCGGGCACGCCATGCACACCGTCTTCGTCAGTGACTTCGACGCCCGCCTCGCCCAGATCGCCGAACGCGGCCTGGAGCCGGCCGAGCGCGAGACCTACGGCAACGGCGTTCGCAAGGCCACCTTCCGCGACCCGGACGGCAATGAGATCGGCTTCGGCGGCGGACCGACCGCCGCCACCGTTTGACACCGAATAGACGTGCTGCTATCTGTTAACGCGCACGTGGCTCCTCCCGACAACCGACGGTTGGATGCGCGAATCACATCAGCCACGCCGGAGTGTGATCAAACAACCGATCCACGGCGAGCCACAACGATCAGTTGTGCGCGCCTAAGGTGAACCAGTGGACACCGAGGCATTGCGATCGTTCGTCCGGGCGGCCGAGCTCGGACAGTTGCAACATGCGGCCGATGAGCTGGGCGTGACGCAGCAGGCAGTCTCCAAGCGGATCGCCGCCCTGGAACGCGAGCTGGAAGTCCGTCTGTTCAAACGTACGGCCCGAGGAGTTGAGCTGACGCTCGATGGTCAGGCATTTCTCCCCCACGCACGGAGCATCGTCGCGGGTGTCGAGCGCGCCATCACCGCGGTCAGGCCGGGCTTCCGGGCCCTTCGGATCGACGTTCTCGGCCTGCGAAGCGCGCAGGCCGTTGTTCTGCACGACTATTGGCGGTCGCATCCCGAAACCAACCTCGACGTGGTGACCCTCCGGGTCAACGACCCACGCGTGGCCGTCGCCGCCGTCGAAGCCGGCGATATCGACGCCTCGTTCCGTACCGTCACTGCCCCGAACACACTGCCGCCCGACGTGCAAATGATTCACGCGTTCGACTCTCCGCTGGAGCTTCTCGTCGGCCCGAGACATCCGCTCGCCTCCGCGCGCAGACTGACGCCACTGCAGTTGCGTAAGCACCGGATATGGGTGCCGGGTATCGCGCCCCGAAGCGAATGGGCAGATTTCTACGATCAGCTCGCCACCGAATTCGACCTACGCATCGATCCGGCAGGCCCGCACTTTGGAGACGAAGTACTCCTGGACACCCTCGCGGACTCCGCGGACGTGGCCACCCTCGTTGGGGCACGCGACCGGTACATCTGGCCGACGAACCACGACCTACGCCGCATCCCTATCGTGAATCCGACCCTCGCATACCCACTCTCTCTCGTCCTGCCCAAAACGAACCCACATCCAGGACTCCGAGCAATCATCACCCACCTCGGAAGCCTGCCAAGGCTCCCTGAGACGGTCTGGCTCCCGTCCTGGGCAACGACGCCACGGCGCGGCGACCGCGACATCGCAAATGCTCGCGGGTCCCAGCCCCGACAAGGGTGACTCGACCGGCTGCCGATAGCAGCCTCCATCAGCGCCTAGCGAGTCTTATCCAGTCACGGGTACACCAGAAAGGATCGTGGCATGTCCAGCGACCGTCTCATGCGCATCCACAGTGCCGGGTTCCAGGCCATGGCCGAGAGGGTCCTGCGGGTCACCGAGCTCACCTCCCGCCTGAACGTCCTGCCCTTCGAGGACGAAGCGGGCAAGGCGGAACTGTTCGAACAGATCCTCGGCAGGCCGCTGTCGACGAGAGTCACGATCTATCCGCCCTTCTACACGGACCACGGCCTTCACTTGGACCTCGCGGAGCGCGTGTTCATCAGGATCGCGGCGTGGAAACCCGGCCGTTTAGGGCCGGGAGGTAACGCCGCTCCCTCCCCTCGATGCTCTTCTTGCGTGATGGGCGGATAGAATGTGAGGCGTGGGTGAGGTGGTGAAGCGGGCGTACAAGTACCGTTTCTATCCGACCCCTGAGCAGGTTGAACAGCTCAACCGCACCTTCGGGTGCGTGCGCAAGGTCTACAACCTCGCCCTGGATGCGCGCACCCGTGCGTGGACGGTCGACCGGCAGCGCAGCACCTACGTGCAGTCGTCGGCGTGGCTGACCGAGTGGAAGCGCACCGAGGAGTTGGCGTTTCTCAATGAGGTCAGTTCCGTGCCGTTGCAGCAGGCGCTGCGGCACCTGCAAGCCGGGTTCGCGGCGTTCTGGGGCAAGCGGTCGCGGTACCCGCGTTTCAAGTCCAAGCGCAAGTCTCGGGCGTCGGCGGAGTACACCCGCTCGGCGTTCCGCTGGCGCGACGGGCAGCTCACCCTGGCCAAGATGGAGACCCCGCTGACCATCGTGTGGTCCCGGGCCCTGCCCGACGGCGCCGAGCCGTCCACGGTCACGGTGTCCCGTGACGCGGCCGGTCGGTGGTTCGTGTCCCTGCTGGTGGAAGACCCCACCGTCGAACCCCTTCCTCCGCTCAGCACGACGGTGGGGTTGGACGCGGGCATCACCAGTCTGCTCACCTTGTCCACCGGGGAGAAGATCGCCAACCCGCGTCATGAGCGCGCTGACCGGCGCAAGTTGGCCAGGGCGCAACGCGCCATGGCCCGCAAGGCCAAGGACTCCGCGAATCGGGCCAAGGCTCGCCTTTCGGTGGCCCGAATTCATGCCCGCATCGCCGATCGGCGGCGGGATCACCTGCACAAGCTGTCGACTCGACTCGTCCGCGAGAACCAAACGGTCGTGATCGAAGACCTCAGCGTGCGCACCATGCTGCGCAACCACAGCCTGGCCCGCGCCATCTCCGACGCGGCGTGGACACACCTGCGCAGCATGATCGAGTACAAGGCCGCCTGGTACGGGCGGACCGTGATCGCCGTCGACCGCTGGTATCCGAGCACGAAGACCTGCTCGGCGTGCGGGCGGATCAACACCGCGATGACTCTCGGCGTTCGCGCCTGGACGTGTCCCGGCTGTGATGCCGTGCACGACCGGGACGTCAACGCCGCCCGCAACATTCTCGCCGCCGGGCTGGCGGAGAGGTAAAACGCCTGTGGAGGGACGGTAAGACCCGACCCGCGAAAGCGGTGAAGGCACGGCCCGGTGAAACAGGAACCCCCTCGGGCGACCGAGGGAATCCCCGCCCTTCACGGCGGTGGAGGATGTCAAAAACCAGAACTGCACGTTCTTCCTGGACTACGCCGGCATCAGGCTCGGCGAGCGCGTGATGGTCGGGCCGAAGGCCACATTCATCACCGTCGGTCACCCGGTCGATCCTGAGGAGCGACGGGGGTGGCTGAGCGGCGCGCCCATCGATGTGGCAGAGAACGTGTGGATCGGCGCCGGGGCCACGATCCTTCCTGGCGTCAGCATTGGCCGTGATGCCGTGGTCGCCGCTGGCGCGGTCGTGACCGATGACGTTCCGCCGGCAAGCCTGGTGACCGGCAACAAGGCAACCGTGCACCGACGGTGGTGACGACCTCTCCGGGGCCACACAACGGCTAGGGTCCGCCAGGGCTGCTCAGTGGACGACGGCGGGCGCCGTGGCCTGCTCGACCTGCTGCCGCAGGGTCGGTAGGGCCGGCGCCAACGCCACGAGCATGCACAGACCACTGAGCGGGAGGAGGTCAAGGGTGGCTACCGGCAGGACGATCCCGACGAACAGCAGTGGCGCACTCCACCACCGCAGCTGCCGCTTGGCGGCCAGCATGCCCGCGAGGATGACCAGGCCGAGGAAGAAGAACTGGGGTACGACGTCGTAGAAGGCAACCTCGACCCCGGGAATGTCCTTGAAGTCCGCGGCGAGCGCCGACATCTCCGCCCGGTCCGCGGCCATCAGCCCTTCCACGATGTCGGCGCCGAACTGCACCATCGTGGCGGCGAGCCCGACCAGCGTCAGGACGACCACCCCGACTCGCCACGGGGTACGCGGCAGCAGGCGGGAGAGTGCGAGGACAGCCGGGACGAAGAACACCATGCCCGCGAGGCCGAGCAGATGTGCGGCCTGCCAGTCGAACCCCGGGCCGTACACCTCGTCGGACTTTCCCCACAGTCGTACCAGTCCGTAGGCGGCGATACACACGGGGCCAGCGATCACAAAGAATGCAGCGCGTCTCATGCCGGGAATCATCTGCCCGCCGAGGCCGCACCAGCCTCCGGGCAGAGCCCCGGTACGGCCCTTGATTCTGTCTCAGGTCTTTCACCGAGCGACCCTGAACAGGGACCCGGACAAGCGGCGGTCAGCGCCGGTTGAGTTCCGCGTGAAGCCGCTGGATGAGCGTCTTGCGAGCCTTGCCGGCGTGCTCGTTGCGCAGGGCAGCTTTGAGCTGTCGAGTGTCGAGGCCGTGGACGAGTTTGGCCGCCTCGACGACTGGTAGCTCCGACAGCCGTCCGGTCGACGTGGCATCCCTGCGCGCCCGCTTGGCCGGCGCGGTGTTCGCGACGTACTGCTTGCCGGATCGCGACGCCTCGCGCTTCTTGGTGTCGGTCGCGCGCTTCTGGTCATCCGACAGTTGCTCCCAGGCACGCTTGGGCAGGTACCGACTCGTCGTACTGCCGCGACGTGCTCGGGTGTCGCCCTGTCTGGTCTGCCAGTTCTCGTTGCCCCACCGCTGCAGGGACTTCTGCCGCTCGTCCTTGGGGCCCTCGAATCCCCCGCCGCGCCTCTTGTACTCCTGCGTGAGCAGCTGCGACTTACGTGCCGACCACTGTCCCTGCCTGCCGCCCTTGTCGGAAGCCTTGATCTCTTCCTTGATCTGCTCTCTGAGTTCGGGCTTCGTGTAGCGCGCCATGAACGGCAGCTACCCGGGACCGCACCGCCTATGCCTCCCGCGCGCCGGGCTTGACCTCAACCTCACACGAGGTTCTAGCCTGCTCGCGGAGGTATGGCATGAGCATGGAAGTTACCGCGTGGACGTCCCTGCACCACGCAATGAACGCGCAGGACGAACGACCACTGTCCCGGGCCACCCTGAAGCGCATCGCGCGGTTCGCGCGGCCGCACCGTTCCCTGATCATCAGGTTCCTGCTGTTGAGCGTGGTGACGGCGGTCCTCACTGTGGCGGCACCGGTCCTCGCCGGTCGGGTGGTGGACGCGATCGTCGACGGCGCCGACAGCAGCATCGTGATCCGGTTGGCGGTGCTGATCGCCGTGATCGCCCTGGCCGAAGCCGGCCTGGGTCTGGTGACGCGGTTCCTGTCCGCCAGCATCGGTGAGGGGCTGATCGTCCAGCTGCGGACAGCCGTCTTCGATCACGTCCAGCGCATGCCGGTGGCGTTCTTCACCCGGACCCGTACCGGTGCGCTGGTCAGCCGTTTGAACAACGATGTGATCGGCGCGCAGCGGGCCTTCAGCGACACTCTGTCGGGTGTGGTCGGCAACGCCGTCACACTGCTCCTGACGCTGGCGGTGATGCTCAGCTTCTCCTGGCAGATCACGCTGCTGGCGCTCGTACTGCTGCCCATCTTCGTCCTTCCGGCCCGCCGGATGGGTTCGCGGCTCGCCCAGTTGCAGCGCGAGGCCGCCGAGCACAACGCGGCCATGAGCACCCGGATGACCGAACGCTTCTCGGCACCCGGCGCGACACTGGTCAAGCTGTACGGGCGTCCGGCCGAGGAGTCGGCCGAGTTCGCGGCGCGGGCGCGACGGGTGCGCGACATCGGCATCCGCGCCGCCATGCTCCAGTGGGTCTTCATCACCGCGCTCACCGTCGTCGGCTCGCTGGCGCTGGCCCTGGTCTACGGGTTGGGCGGTCTCTACGCCCTCCGGGGCAGCCTCGACGCCGGCACCGTGGTCGCGCTCGCGCTGCTGCTGTCGCGCCTCTACGCGCCGTTGACGTCGCTGGCCAGCGCCCGGGTCGAGGTGATGAGCGCGCTGGTGAGCTTCGAGCGGGTGTTCGAGATCCTCGACCTCAAGCCGCTGATCCTCGACAGGTCCGATGCCCGGCCGCTCCCTGACGGACCGGTCGCGGTGGAGTTCGACGCGGTACGGTTCGGCTACCCGTCGGCTGACAAGGTGTCGCTGGCGTCCCTTGAGGATGTGACGAAGCTCGATACGCGCGGCGGCGAGGAGGTGCTGCACGGCGTGTCGTTCCGCGCCGAAGCGGGGCAGATGGTCGCCCTCGTCGGCTCCTCCGGAGCGGGCAAGTCGACGATCGCCCAACTCGTGCCGCGCCTGTACGACGTCGAGGATGGCGCGGTGAAGCTCGCCGACGTCGACGTACGCGACCTGTCGGCTGAGTCGGTCCGAACGGCACTCGGCGTGGTGACCCAGGACGGGCATCTGTTTCACGAGAGCATCCGCGCCAACCTGGTGTTCGCCCGGCCGGACGCGACCGAGGAGGAGATGTGGGAGGTACTGCGACGGGCCCGGCTCGACGCCCTGATCCGCTCACTTCCGGATGGGCTCGACACCGTCGTCGGTGAGCGCGGGTACCGCCTGTCGGGCGGCGAACGGCAGCGGCTCACCATCGCGCGGCTACTGCTGGCCCGCCCCCGGGTGGTCATCCTCGACGAGGCCACGGCGCATCTGGACTCCACGTCGGAAGCCGCCGTACAGGAAGCCCTCGCCGAGGCCCTGACCGGCCGGACCAGTGTGGTCATCGCGCACCGGCTGTCCACCATCCGCGCGGCCGACCAGATCCTCGTCGTCGAGGACGGACGCATCGTCGAACGCGGGCGACACAGCGAGCTACTCGCCGCCGGTGGCCGGTACCAGGAGTTGTACCGCACCCAGTTCGACCAGGACGAGCCGGCGGCCCAGGAGGAGCCCGTCGCGGCCGTCTGAGAAACGCCTTCGTACCGCCGCCCGCCACGGTGAGCCCGTGGTGGGCGGCGGCGACGCGGCGTCAGTCGTCGTCGCCGGACCTGTCGTCATCGTCGTCGTCGGACTGGTCGTCATCGTCGTCGTCATGGTCGTCGTCGACCGGCTCCTGCTCGGCCTTGACCACCGTGCCGTTGTCCCGGTCGACGTCCACCTCGTGCTCGGTGTCACCGGCGACGATCTCGACGCTCCAGACCGGGCGGCCGTGCTCCTGCTCGGCCTCGATCTCGACGATTCGGCCGCCGCCGGCCCTGGCGAGCGCGATCTCGCCGGCGCGCTGCTCGTTGACCGCCCCGCCCGCCGGCGAACTGCCGCCCGACGGGGCGCCGGTCGGCGTACCGCTCGACGGCGTACCGCTGGCCCCCGGTGCGGCGGGCGTACCGCTGGTGGCGCTGTCGTCCGGTGCGTCGGTGGCCGTCGGGTCGGCGGTGGCGGCGGCGAGTGCCGTGCCACCGAACGGCCGGGATTCGTCTGCGGCGCTGACGCCGAGCGCGACCCCGGCCACAGCGAGCACCGCCGCCCCGCCGACCGACGCCAGGAGCAGAGAGTTGCGCTTCATCGTGGTGTCCACCTTTCCTCGGTTGTCGACATTGAGGATCGGCTGGATCGGGATAGTGCCGCGCTGTCCGGAGGCTAAGGCCGGGTTAAGCCGTTCTCGTCCGGCCCGGTCCCGCCGTCTGTCGGCCGCTGCTGCGGCAGCGGCGGTCCGAGCCGGAGCAGTACCTGAGCCCCGCCTCCCGGCCCGGTACGCAGCTCCAGCCGTCCGCCGCCGGCCTGCGCGGCGCGTCGGGCGATGTCCAGGCCGAGGCCGGTCGACCCGGCAGCGCTGGCGCCCCGTCGGACCGCCCCGGCCGGCATACCCGGGCCTTCGTCGGTGATGGTGAGCAGCACCTGCCCGGCCTCCTGGGCCAGCCGGACGGCGAAGGACGTGCCGTCGGGGGTGTGCGCGAAGACGTTGCCGAGCAGGGCGTCCACGGCCGCTGCCAGGTCGTCGGGGGGCACACCGACGGGAAGCGGGCCGGGCGCCAGGTCGAGGGTGACGGCACGGCCGGTGTCCTCGGCCAGCACCGACCAGAACGCCACCCGGTCACCCACGATCGTCGCGGCGTCCGCGGTGACCACTCCCGCCGGTGGGCGGCGCCACCGGGCCTGCCGGATCAGTCCGGTGACCGCCCGTTCGAGCCCGTCGGCGGCGGCGGTGATCCGGGCCGCGTCATCCGGGTCGCGCAGCGACTCCGCCTCCAGCCGCAGCGCCGTCAACGGTGTACGCAGCCGGTGCGACAGGTCGGCGACCTGCTCACGTTCCTGTAGCAGGAGCACCTGGATCCGACCGGCCAGGTGGTTGAGCGCACCGGCCACCTCGCGCAGCTCCGCCGGGCCGGCCGGCACGACCCGGGCGTCCAGCTCGGCGTTCGCCAGACGGTTCGACACCGCGGAGAGTTCGCTGATCGGCCGGACCAGGGTGCGCGCCAGCCGGTCGGCGACGGCCAGCCCGATCAGCACCAGGACCACTCCGAGCAGGGCCAGCACCAGCCAGGACCGGGTCACCCCGCTGGTCAGCTCGTCCCGCGGAACCACGGTCCGGATCACCCCGGTGCCGTCGGCCCTGCCCTGCACCGCGATGACCACCTCCCGTCCGGCCGCCGACTCGCCGGTGAGGCTCTGCCCTCGCTCGGCGAGCGCCACGGCGGGCGTACGCGGTGTCTGGGCGCCGAGCACCGTGCCGTCCGGCAGGAAGACGCTCACCGGTCGGCCGGACTCCGCGGCGAGCTGCTCGACGGTGAGCCGGATGGTCGCCGCGTCGGCGGTGCCGACCACCGGCACCAGGCTCTGCGCGTCGGCGGTGGCCCGGACCGTGGCGCGGTCCTCGGCGACGGTGCGGACCAGCAGTGCCAGCGGCACCAGGAACGCGATCAGGGTGAGCACGCTGACCGCGGCGACCAGCAGCGCGAGGCGCGCCCTCACCGCTGCTCCCCCGGTGCCTCCAGCCGCACCCCGACGCCGCGTACGGTGTGCAGGTAGCGGGGCTGCACGGCGCTCTCGCCCAGCTTGCGGCGCAGCCAGGACAGATGCACGTCGACGGTCTTGTCGGCGCCGCCGTACGGGATCTGCCACACCTCGGTGAGAAGTTCACGCTTGGTGACCACCTGACCCGGCCGACCGGCGAGATGGTGCAGCAGGTCGAATTCGCGCGGCGTCAACTCCACCGCCGCCCCCTCCAGGGTGACCTGCCGGGCGCGTGGGTCGATCCGCAGCCCTCCCACGACGAGCGACGGGTCCGTCGCGTCGGCTCCGGAAGGGCCCCGCCGGAGCACCGCCCGGACGCGGGCGTCGAGCTGTGCCGCGGTGAACGGCTTGACCACGTAGTCATCGGCGCCCGCGTCGAGGACCCGAACGATCTCGGTCTCGTCGTCGCGGGCCGTGGCCACGATGACCGGCACCGAGCTGACCGCGCGCAGCATCCGCAGCAGCTCCCGCCCGTCCAGATCGGGCAGGCCCAGGTCAAGCACGACGAGGTCGGGCCGGTCGTCCAGCGCGTCGCGGAGCCCGGCCATCGCGGTCGAGGCGGCGGCCACCGCATGCCCGCGTTCTCGTAATGCCCGGATCAGCGGCGTACGGATCGTCAGGTCGTCCTCGATGAGCAGCAGGCGGGCCACAGGTGGCAGGCTAGCCGCTGCGGCCGGGGCCGGGACGCGCGTTAACCCTGCCTTAGCCTCCGGATGTGCCGGCCACAACCATGGATCGGGGATAGTCAGGGGATGGGCCGTCGTTCGATCCTCGTCGCCACCGGGTGGGTGGCCACCGCCGCCGTGGCCACCCTGATCGGGTTGGGCGCGATCCGGCTGGTGGGTGAGAGCCTCACCGGAACCCCGGGCGGGGTGCGCAGCGAGGCGGAGATCGAACGGGCACTCGCCTCGCCGGAGCCGGCGCCCGCCAGCACGACAGACGCCGCACCGTCCACGCCGGGCACGGCGAGCGCCGCGCCGACCGCCAGCTCCGGGGTCCGCCGGGGGTTCGCCACCGCGGGCGGCACGGCCGTGGCCGAGTGCGGCGCCGGCGGGGTACGCCTCGTCTCCTGGGCTCCCGCGCAGGGCTACCGGGTCCGCGACGTGGATCGGGGCCCGGACGACGACGTCGAGGTCAAGTTCGAGGGGTCGGCCGGCGAGTACGAGCTGAAGGTGCGCTGCATCGGCTCGGAGCCGGTGGCCGTCGCCGACGACTGACGTCGCCGCGGGTCGGCGCCCTGAAAGGTTGGGGCCACCGCGCCTACTAACCCGCTGGCCACTCACGATCTACGGCCCTGCCCAGGGCGACCATGCGCAGCGTCTCCTCTCGACGGCGGACGAGCAGTGCCCCGGCCAGGAAGGTCGCCGGTGGGACGAGAACCAGCATCGCCCACTGCGCTGGCACCAGGGGGATGACGTGTCCCATGTGCATCGTGGAGGTGGCCCAGCCGGCGAGAGCGCCGTCGATCACCAGGGCGAGTGCCGCCACCGGCAGGAGCATGACGACGATCCGTCGGCGTACCCCGGGGGCGAGCGTGGCCAGCGCGACAAGCATGGCCAGCGCGACGACCCCCAGACCAGCGACGTAGAGCCAGAGGACCAGTTCACTGCTGGCCTCAATGCCGTAGAAGACCTGGTAGGACGCCCCGTCGACCGGGTCGAACGTGGGACTGGTCACCCGGTTGATCTCCAACAGCGCGACCATCGCGGCCGGCGCGAGCAGCAGTGCCACCAACCGGCGTACGCCCAGGAGCGCGAACAACCGGTAACGCGGCACTGGCACGGTCAGCGCGGCGGCCGCCACCACGGCGAGCGCGAACTGCGGCAGGGTGTCCACCACGTACGTCGGACTGCCGTCGGCCTGCGGGGCGACCAGCACGCCCCAGCCGATCACGCCAGCCCAGGCCAGAGCGGCGGCAATCCAGCGCAACCCGACCAGCGCGGCCACGCAGACACCCGCCCAGCCGACCACCTGCAGCCAGTCGACCAGGTCGGGGCTGCCCGGCCGGAACCCCGGCGGCAGATTCGGATCCCGGATGCTCTGGTCGAGCAGCGATCTCCCGGCAAGAGCGAGCAGGACAAGCCCAATCAGCAGGCCCGTTACCGCCGCCGCGTCCGCCCAAGCCGACTCGGTGAACCCCCGTGCGCCCACCCGCAGCCGAGCCCGAAGCCCCGCGCCGACCAGATTCAGCACGTCACCGGCGGAGGGCCGCCGCTGGCCCGGTCGAGCGCCGGCGACGAGCACAGCCAGCATCTCGTCCTCGTACGCCCGACGGTGCTCCCACGGATAGACGGCCAGCAGCCGCCGGTAACGACGCTCCAGGTCGTCGCTGCTCACGCCGTTCCCCCCTCGATCCGCAGGCCGCCACGGCGCAGCCGCACGCTGGCGGCGTCAGCGTTGTGTCGCAGGCGGGCGACCTCATCCGCGAGCCGACGCGCCCCCAGGGCGGTGAGCCGGTAGTAGCGGCGCAACCGGGACTGCACCACCTCTTCGCGCTCGACCTCGATGAGGCCGTCAGCCCGGAGCCGATCGAGAACGGCGTAGAGGGTGCCCGCACGCAGTCGCACCCGACCATCGGAGATACGTAGAACGTCCTCGATGACGGCATAGCCGTGCTTGGGTGACTCAGCCAACGCGGTGAGCACCAGGAACGTCGGCTCCCGGAGTGGACTCTCGGTCATACCGAGGAGAATATACCGGCTATCGGTATATACAAAGTCAAAGTCTTGCTTCCAGGACCCTGCCCGAGGATCTGCGGCCTGAACCACAGCGTGGGGTGTACCAGCCGCTACGCGCCGCCGACCGCGTGTACCGGCTGCGCGACCTCGGTCGGGCCGCCTTCCACGACTGGGGCGGCGTGCACAACGACTTCCCAGCAGCTGAACGGTGGCCGGCACGGGGATGCTCCGTGCCGGCCACGTCATCGGTGGTGGTTCAGCTGGCGTACGCCTCCAACTCCCAGAGCGAGTGCCCGTACGGGGTGCCCCGGGCGGTGCCGTAGATCCGCAGGTAGCGACCGTTGGCGCCGAGCGCGGTGTGCTCGTCCACGCCGCCGTCGGCCCCGGTCACCGTCTTCACGTTGCTCCAGGTGGTGCCGTCGTTCGAGGTCTGGATGATGTACGAGCTGCTGTACGCCGTCTCCCAGCTCAGCTTGACCCGGCCGATCGCGGTGGGGCTGCCGAGGTCGACTCGGATCCATTGCGGGTCGGAGAACGCGCTCGACCAGCGGGTGGTGAGGCTGCCGTCCACCGCCTGGGCGCCGGGCACGTCGGCCCCCTCGTTGCTGGAGGTCAGCGTCGGCTTGTTCAACAGCAGATTGGTACCGGGGCCGGTCGGGCCGCCGGTGCCGCCGTACACCTCGAACTCGAACAGGGAGTAGCCCCAGGCGGTGCCCCGGGTGGTGCCGGTGAGCCGGACGTACCGGCCGGAGCCGCTCAGCCCGGTCAGGTCGTCCACCCCGCCGTCGCCGCCGGTCACCGTCCGGATCGGGGTGAAGTTGACCCCGTCCGACGAGGTCTGGATCTGGTATCCACTGCCGTACGCCGCCTCCCAGGTCAGCTTGACCCGGTTGATGTTGTACGTGGCGCCCAGGTCCACGTCGATCCACTGCGGATCGCTGAAGGCGCTGCCCCAGCGGGTGCCGAGCACGCCGTCGAACGCGTTGGCCGCGACGAAGGCACCCTCGAAACTGGAGGCCCGAGCCGGCTTGCCCTGGGCCAGGTTGGCGCCCGGATCAGGATCCGGGTCCGGGTCGGGCCCGGGACCGCCCGGGCTGGTGGAGAGGATGAACTCGTCCAGGTCGTACATCCCACCGCCGCCCTTGAACACCAGGAACAGGGTGCGGGTGCCGGTCGGGGCGGTGACCCCGCCGGTGACCGTGGCGAACGTGCCGTGCCCGCCGGTCGGTACCACGGTGGCCGAGCCGACCAGCGGCCCGGTTGGCGAGTCGACCCGCAGTTCCAGCGTGCCGCCGGCACCGGCCGGGGCGCCGGCCCGCGCGCTGAACGACTGGATGCCGGTCAGGTTGTACGGCTGGAACGAGGTCCAGTCGTTGTTGTCGATGTAACCGATCGCGGCGCCGCCGTGCGCGCTGCCCGGGGTGACGACCTGGATGCCGGACGAGTCGCCGAAGTGCTCGGCCTGGCGCACGCGCGGTTGCAGGACCGCCTGGGTGTGGGTGGTCAGCGGTGGCTGGCCGCCGCCGCCCAGGTCGGTGTACTCGGCGTCGATGATGCCGAAGATGTTCGCCGCGGTGTCGTGCTCGCCGTCGGCCGAGGTCTGGATGACGCCGGTGCAGCCCTGCACGCTGCCGAGTTGGTGGCCGTGCGAGTCATGACCGAGGACGTAGTTCACCTTCACCCGGGCGCAGTTGATCGCACCGTCCTGGGCGTCGGTGACGGTCACGTTGAACGGCACCGCGTCCCCGAAGGTGAACGTCTGCCCGTTCAACGGGGTGTTCACTCTGACCACCGGGGCACTGTTGCCGACCGTGATGACCACGCTCGCGGTGGCCGTCTTGCCGGTGGTGTCCCGGACGGTCAGCGTCGGGCTGCGGGTCCCGTTGGTGGTGTACGTGAAGCTCGGGTTCGCCGCCGTCGAGTCGGTGGTGCCGTTGTTGTCGAAGTCCCAGGCGTAGGTGAACGGGTCACCGTCCGGGTCGAGTGTGCCGGCCGACGAGAACGTCACCGTCAGCGGCGCCGTGCCGCTGGTCGGGGTGGCCGAGACCACCGCAACCGGCGCCCTGCCCTCGCGGGCGTACTCGATGCGGTACAGCGCCGAGTTGGCGTCGCCGTTGAACCAGCCGGTGCCGTAGTCGAGCACGTAGAGCGCGCCGTCCGGGCCGAACTCCATGTCCATGACCTGGGTGCCGGTCCATGGGAACGGGTTGATCTTCAACGGTTGGCCGGCCGGGTCGAGCTTGATGTTCTTGATCCAGCGGCGGCCGAACTCGCCGGCGAAGTAGGTCCCGTCGTAGTACTGGGGGAACGCCACGTCGGAGGTGTTGTTCGGGTCGTACCGGTAGACCGGGCCGCCCATCGGGGACAGGCCGCCGCCGGTGAACTCCGGCGGGGAGCCGGAACCGCCATACGGGAGCCAGGCCGGGACGGCCGGCGGTAGCTGGGTGATGCCGGTGTTGTTGGGCGAGTTGTTCACCGGCCCGCCCGCGCAGTCGAACTTCGGCCCGGACGGGCCGGACGGGAAGGTGTAGTCGTTGTAGGCGTCGTTGCGGGCGGTGCAGTACGGCCAGCCGTAGAAGCCTGGCCGGTCGATCCGGGCGAACTCCACGTTGCCCGCCGGTCCCCGGTTCGGGTCGGCGGTGCCCGCGTCGGGACCGTAGTCACCGAGGTAGACGATGCCGGTGGCCCGGTCCACGCTCATCCGGAACGGGTTCCGGAAGCCCATCGCGTAGACCTCGGGGCGGGTCCGCGCGGTTCCCGGGGCGAACATGTTGCCGGCCGGGATGGTGTAGCCGCCCGCCGCGCTCGGCTTGATCCGGAGCACCTTGCCGCGGAGGTCGTTGCTGTTCGCCGAGGTGCGCTGGGCGTCGAAGGCCGGGTTGCGGCCGGCCCGCTCGTCGATCGGGGTGAACCCGGCCGAGTCGAACGGGTTGGTGTCGTCGCCGGTGGACAGGTACAGGTTGCCGGCCGCGTCGAAGTCCATGTCACCGCCGACGTGGCAGCACATGCCCCGGCTGGTCGGGACGTCCAGGACCAGCGTCTCGCTGGCCAGGTTGATGGTGTTGTCCGCGTTCACGGTGAACCGGGACAGCCGGTTGACGCCGTTCCAGACGGCGAAGTCGGCCGGGGTGCCGGTGGCCGGGGCACCGCCACCGGGAGTGCTCAATGGTGGCGCGTAGTACGCGTACACCCAGCGGTTGGTGGCGAAGTTCGGGTCGACCTTGATGCCCTGCAGGCCCTCCTCGTCCCCGGTGTAGACCGGCAGGGTGGCGGCGACCTTGGTGTTGCCGGCCGCGTCGGTGTGCCGGATCACGCCGTTGCGCGAGGTGTGCAGCACGCCCCGGTCGGGCAGCACGGTGAGGCTCATCGGCTCGCCGGTCTCGGCCGCGCCCTTGGCCAGCTCCACCTGCTGGAAGTTGCTGTTGACGGTGGGGCCGCAGTCGGCGTCGACCGCGCCGGCCGCGGTCATGATGCCGCCGAGCAGGTGCTGCCGGAAGTTGGCTTCGGTGTACGACGAGTCGGTGTGGCCGAGGCCGGTGTACCAGGACCGGCCGCCGGAGTAGTTCTGGCACCAGGAGATCGGGTGGTCGGACCCCATGCTCCCGCCGGTGTAGGTGCTCTCGTCCAGGGTTGCCAGCACGTGCACGTTGCCCCGGGGGTTGGCGCGGTAGTTGTACCACTCGTCCAGCCGGGTCCACCGCTGCGGCAGCGTCGCGGTGGACGGGTGTACCTGGTCGGCGACCTTGATGGTGGCGGTCTGGTCGGCCGGGTGCGAGGCGAAGTACGCCCCGACCAGCCCGCCGTACCAGGGCCAGTCGTACTCGGTGTCGGAGGCGGCGTGCACGCCCACGTACCCGCCACCGCCCTGGATGTAGCGCTCGAACGCGGCCTGCTGGGCGGCGTTGAGCACGTCGCCGGTGGTGGACAGCCAGATCACCGCGCCGAACCGGTCCAGGTTGGCGTCGGTGAACTGGGCCGAGTCCTCGGTGGTCTCGACGGTGAACCCGTTGGCGGCGCCGAGCTGCTGGATGGCGGTGATGCCGGGGGTGATGGAGCCGTGCCGGAATCCGGCGGTCTTGCTGAACACCAGCACGGTGAACGGTGCGGCGCTGGCCGTGGGTGGCACGGCGACAATGCCGCCCACCACGAGGATCGTGCTCAGCACGGCGCCGAGCCACGATCTCAGGGATCTGCGCACGGTAGGTCCTTTCGCGGTGCGGGGAGACGGCGTGCGCCGATCACGCCTGGCGGTGGGAAGGGGGTGATGCGTGTCAATGCATAGTTGCGGCTGGATCACGGCCGCGTCAAGCACTCTCCCACCATCCGTGAGAGCGTTATCTCCGCAGCTCAGGGCCGACTGCGGCGGGCATGATCAGATTACGTTTTTCGGGCCCGAGATCCGTCCTGCGCGGGCCGACGCCTCGCCAGGAATCGATCGCCACTCGCGGATCTACTCCCGACACCTCACTCCGGCGCGCCATTGGATTCTTCATGTGTTGAAGAACAAAATGGGCGATACTACCCGTCATGCGTTCCGCCAGGCCGTCCACGTACGACGTGCTGCAGGTCGGAGATCGACAGGAGAAGGACCGACGTGTCTGAGAGCGAGAACCCCGCAATCCCCGCCCCGACTCCGAAGCCGAGTCGGCCGAGGAGCAACCAGGACTGGTGGCCGAATCAGCTGAACCTGCAGGTTCTCCATCAGCACTCACCCCGGGCCGACCCCATGGGCGAGTCCTTCAACTACGCCGAAGAGTTCAAGACCCTCGACGTCGACGCACTGAAGCGGGACATCATCGAGGTGATGACGACGTCGCAGGACTGGTGGCCGGCCGACTACGGCCACTACGGGCCGCTCTTCATCCGGATGAGCTGGCACTCCGCCGGCACCTACCGCATCGAGGACGGTCGCGGCGGTGGTGGCGACGGCGCTCAACGCTTCGCCCCGCTGAACAGCTGGCCCGACAACGTGAACCTCGACAAGGCGCGCAGACTGCTCTGGCCGGTCAAGCAGAAGTACGGCCGGAAGATCTCCTGGGCCGACCTCCTGGTCTTCACCGGCAACTGCGCGCTGGAGTCGATGGGGTTCAAGACGTTCGGCTTCGGCTTCGGGCGCCACGACATCTGGGAGCCCGAGGAGATCTTCTGGGGCCCCGAGGACACCTGGCTCGGCGACGAGCGCTACAGCGGCGACCGGGAGCTCGCCGGTCATCTCGGCGCCGTACAGATGGGGCTGATCTACGTGAACCCGGAGGGGCCCAACGGCACTCCGGACCCCCGGGCCTCGGCACGTGACATCCGCGAAACCTTCCGCCGGATGGCGATGAACGACGAGGAGACCGTCGCCCTCATCGCCGGGGGGCACACGTTCGGCAAGACCCACGGCGCCGCCCCCGCCGAGTACCTCGGTCCCGAGCCAGAGGGCTGCCCGGTCGAGGCCAACGGCCTCGGCTGGCGGAACACCTTCGGCAGCGGCAAGGGCAAGGACACCATCACCAGCGGGCTCGAGGGTGCGTGGACACCCACCCCGATCACCTGGGACAACAGCTTCTTCGAGACCCTGTTCGGCTTCGAGTGGGACGTCACCGAGAGCCCCGCCGGCGCGAAGCAGTGGCGCCCGAAGGACGGTGCCGGTGCGCAGGCCGTGCCCGCCGCCCACGACCCCTCGGTCAGGTACGCGCCGATGATGGCGACGACGGACCTCGCGCTGCGCGCCGATCCCACGTACGAGCAGATCTCCCGGCGTTTCCTGGAGAACCCGGACCAGCTAGCGGACGCGTTCGCCAGGGCCTGGTACAAGCTGTTGCATCGCGACATGGGGCCGGTTTCGCGCTACCTGGGCCCGTGGGTCCCGGAGCCGCAACTGTGGCAGGACCCCGTCCCGCCGGTCGATCACGAGCTGATCGGGGACGGGGACATCGCGGCCCTCAAGGACACGCTCCTCGCATCGGGACTGACCATCTCCCAGCTCGCCCAGACGGCGTGGGCGTCGGCCGCGAGCTTCCGCGGCACCGACCTGCGTGGCGGGGCCAACGGGGCGCGGATCCGCCTGGAGCCGCAGAAGAACTGGGAGGTCAACGAACCGGCCCAGCTCGCCACGGTGCTGCAGACGCTGGAGCGGATCCAGCAGGAATTCAACAAGTCGCAGTCCGGTGGGAAGAAGGTCTCGCTTGCCGACCTGATCGTCCTCGGCGGGTGCGCGGCCGTCGAGCAGGCAGCCAGGACCGCCGGGCACGACGTCACGGTCCCGTTCGCACCGGGGCGCACGGACGCCTCCCAGGAGCAGACCGACGTGGAGTCGTTCACCGTGCTCGAGCCGACGGCGGACGGCTTCCGCAACTACCTGCGAGCCGGACAGAAACTGTCGCCGGAGACCCTGCTGCTGGACCGGGCCAACCTGCTGGCGCTGACCGCTCCGGAGATGACGGTCCTGATCGGCGGCATGCGGGCCCTGAACGCCAACGTGGGACAGACAGGCCACGGCGTCCTCACCCACCGGCCCCAGACGTTGACGAACGACTTCTTCGTGAACCTGCTCGACATTGGCACGGAGTGGCAGGCAGCCACCTCGACCGAGAACGTCTACGAGGGTCGGGATCGCGCAACGGGCGAGGTCAGGTGGACGGCCACCGCCGTCGACCTCGTCTTCGGGGCGAACTCCCAGCTCCGCGCCATCGCGGAGGTCTACGGCAGTGGCGACGGGCAGGACAAGTTCGTCCGGGACTTCGTCGCGGCGTGGGCCAAGGTCATGAACCTGGACCGGTACGACATCGCCTGACGGAATGGGCCGGGCCCCGGCTCCTACGAGCGAGACCGGGGCCCTCGCCCCTGCCGTGGCGCGGTGGGTCGGAGCAGGCCGCGGGCGACCAGTTCGACGGTGAGGACGACGGCGACGGCCTCCACGGCGAGCAGTCCGACGAGCACGACCAGCTGCGTCACCCCGGCGGCGAGCGGGCTCGCCCCGCCGAGCAGCATCCCGACGAACGCGCCGGGCAGGGTCACCAGGCCCACCGTCCGGGTCTGGTCCAGTGCCGGCACCAGTGCCTGGCCGGCCGCCGGACGGCACACCAGCAACACCGCGTCCCGGGGCAGCAGACCCAGAGCCAGGCCGGCCTCCACCTCGCCGCGCCGACTGGTCAGCTCGTCCAGCGCCCGACGGCCAGCCAGCGAGGTCGCCGTCATCGCCCCGCCGATCAGGATTCCCGCGATCGGAATGATCGCGATACCGCGCAGCGGCACCAGACCCGCCAACAGCAGCCCCACCACCACCAGCATGCTGCCCACGACGATCGGCGCACCGGCCCACCAACCCCGCCGGCCGCCCGTGACACGTCGGCCGGAGGTGGCCGTGGCCACCGCGCACATCAGGGCCACGAACGCGGCCGTGGCCCACAGTGACGCCACGATGGCCGCGATCAGCAGCGACACCGCGCCCAACTGGATCGCGGCACGGACGGCGGCGACCATGATCTGCCGGCCGTGACCCAACTCCCCCACCGTCACGACGACCGCCGCCACGAGGGTCAACACCACCAGCGCCATGCCAAGCTTCGGGCCGACCACCAGCATCGTCGAGGACATGGGTTCAGTCTTCCGCCGTTGATCGGCGATCACCATGCCGCGCTGTCCGTTGCATGGTTCAGCTCGCGACGGCGACCGGCTCCGGCTTCGGGTCCCGTGAACGTCGCTCTGACGCGAAGCTGGCGGCGGCCAGGCCCAGCCCGAGGACCGCCAGGACCACGCCCACCCGGGCCGGCGCGAGGTAGCCGAGCCCGGCGGCGATGGCGACGCTGCCCAGGGCAGCGCCCATGCTGTTCGCGATGTTCATGGCCGACTGGTTCATCGCCGCACCCATCAGCTGGGCTCCGGGGGCGACCGTGATCAGGCGCGCCTGCAGGACCGGGCCGAGGAAGAGACTGGTCGCGCCGACCAGGAACGCACCCACGAACAGGCCGACCTGCGTCGATGCCATGAGGCTGAACGCGGCAATGCTCACGATCATCGCGATGAAGCCGACCATCATGCTCCGGCGCAGGTCCCGGTCGGCGAGCCAGCCGCCCAGGGCGTTGCCGACGGTCATGCCGAGACCCACCGCCACCAGCGCCCACGGCACCGTCGTGGTCGAGAGGCCGGCAACGTCGGTGGTGACCGGGGCGATGTAGGTGTTGACCGCGAAGAATCCGGCGAAGCCGACCGCCCCCGTGGCCGCTACCAGCCAGACCTGCGAGGTCCGCAGCGCCCTCAGTTCGGCGGCCGGCGAGCCGTCCACCGCGGCGGCGATCTTTGGGACGACCGCCACCACCGCCAGCAGGGTGAGCAGGAAGACTCCGGCGATCACCAGATAGGCCGTGCGCCAACCGGCCGCCTGCCCGAGCCGGGTGATCAGCGGTACGCCGACCACGTTGGCCGCGGTCAAGCCGCTGAGCACCGTGGCGAAGCCACGGGCCTCTCTGCCGGGGCCCATCAGGGCCGCCGCGAGCAGGCCGGCCGCTCCGAAGTACGCGCCGTGCGGCAGCGCCGCGACGAACCGCGCCACCAGCACCAGGCCGAACGTCGGGGCGATCGCGGACGCGATCGTGCCGACGGTGAAGAGGACGAGCAGACCGAGCACGAGCTTCTTGCGGGGTACGCGCGCGCTCAGCACGGCGATCAGGGGAGCGCCCACGACCACGCCGAGCGCGTACGCGGTGATCATCCAGCCACCCCGGGCCACCGCGCCCGACGACGACTGGGCGTACTGCTCGGGGAGCAGGCCGCGCGCGATCTCGGGCAGCAGGCCCATCGCCACGAACTCCGTCAAGCCGACCGCGACGCCACCCAGCGCCAGGGCCGCCACCGCCGCCAGGCGCCGACCTCTGCTCAATCCGTTCATGGGAGAGAATTTAGCAACAGCGTTGCGTAATATGGTGGTGAGATGATTCGCACCACTGCCGACGTGACGTTCCTTCGCGGCTACAACCAGGCGCTCGTCATGGCGGTGGGGCGCACCGTGCGCACGTTCGAACGGTCGACCATCGTCAACGCCACCGGCCTGACACCGCAGGCGGTCTCCAAGGTCATCGCCCGCCTGGTCGCCGACGGCCTGATCCGTTCCGCCGGCGTCCGCCGCCCGGGCATCGGCAAGCCCGCGGTCGTCTACGAGTTGGTCCCCGACAGCCGGTACGCGATCGGTGCCCACGTCGCCCGGCGGACCCTTCGGCTGGTCCTGGTCGACCTTGCCGGCACCGTGCACCACTCGGCGGTCAGACCGCTGCCCAGCGACTTCACCCCGGCGCAGCTTCTGGACGCCCTGAAGTCCGGCATCGACGCGATCACCGGCATCGACGGTCTCCGTGACCGGCTGACCGGCGTGGGCATCGGCATGATCGGCCCACTGGACCACGAGAATGGCCTGGTCCGGGACGCGCACGGCCTGCGGCACTGGCACGACGTACCGCTGCGCGAGATCGCGGAGGCGCACCTCGGCCTACCGGTGCATCTCGACAAGGAGGTCACCGCGGGGATCACGGCGGAGGCATGGCGGCACGGCGGAAAGTTCGGCGACGCGGCCCTCATCATGATCGAGTCAGGCATCGGCGGAGGCTTCTGGCTGGGCGGCGCCGCCCACCGCGGCGCACACACCAACGCCGGAGAGTTCGGCCACACCGTCGTCGATCTGGACGGGCCACTCTGCGTCTGCGGACGGCACGGATGCCTGGAGATCGTCCACAGCCACGCCGCCGAGGCTGGCGACATCCCACGTGCGGCCCGCGTCCTGGCCGTCGGCGTCGTCAACCTGCTCCAGACACTCGACCTCGCCCACGTGGTGCTGGCGGGCGCAGACCTGCTGCGACACGCGGAGGTCTACCTCGCCGCGGTCGAGAAGGCCGTCCATGCGGACGTGCGACGCGCGGACTGGCTCACCACGGACGTCACGCTGTCGAGCCTGGGCGCGGACGTGATGGCCGCGGGCGCTGCCATGCAGGTCCTCGACGAGCACTACGGCATTCCGGGTCTCGCCCAGCTCCAGCCGCACGGCTAGGGCCCACGTCTTCCATGGCACCGTCACCGTCGCCGCGATCTGGCTCTGGCTTCGTCTATGTTCCGCCGGATGCAAGCTGGCGGTGAGGCGCTCGAAATACCAGTGGTGCAACGCCGCTGTGCGCCATTACCGTGCTGCGCAACCAAGCCGTCTAGGCAAGGACGTGCCGTTGTACACCCTGTGAGACCTCCCGAGCGCTGATTTGTCGCGCGTCGCGCATGTGCGCCGCGCTCCTTTTTGCTGCGGACTTCTCACTGAAACCGGTGTACTTCTGTGCTCAAAAACTGGGTGGTCGTGCCCACCTGCCTGCCGCTCGTTCGCCGCCGCTGCCACGCGTGCGCGTCCGAGCTCTTCCGGGCAAGCGGTAAATTTCGCGTCAACGCCAACCACAAACTCATCGACGTCTGGCTCCTCGCGCTCTGTACCGGTTGCGGAGCAACGGCAAAGCTCACGGTCCTGGAGCGGTCGACTGTGCGCTCCATACGACCTGAGCTGCTGGACCGGCTGCACGACAACGACCCTGGCCTGGCAGCTGAGCTGCTCCAGGATCCGGTCGTGCAGCGCCGTAATCGCATCGCCCTCGACTGGGACAATGCCTGGCGCCTCGACACCGGCGGATCGGATCACCTGGACCGCGAGGTGATCGACGTCTCGGTCCGCTTTGCGGCGCGGATCCCTGTCCGGCCGGTGCGACTGATCGCTGAAGGGTGCGGTCTTTCGAGGGCCGAGGTCGAGAGACTGATCAAGGAGGAAAGACTCGTCTCGGCAGTCCGGCTGAGCGGCAAGCTCTCCGGCGACTTCACCTTCACGCTCAAGCGCTGACCCCTCCTCGGGACCACGGGCCTGTCCGGCATATCCGCCGGACAGGCCCGTGCGGCAGCGGGCCTTCGCGCGTCGACGGGTGGCTGGCGGCTCCGTCCCTCGTGGACGCGCCGGAGGGCCGTACACCCAGCGTTCCGGCGGTGGCCACGCTCAATCGATCATGAGTTCGGGTGTGCTTCCTACCGTTCCGAGCATGACTGTCCTTCCCGCATCATCGCCGCTCGGCCGTGCCGCGACGAGGTTCGTCGCGACACGTACCCGGGCCGCCGCCGTCATCGCCGCGCTCGCCGTCACCGGCGCGGCCGTCGCGGTGGCCGTCGCCACCTCCTCGCCCGCCACCGCCGAGCCGGGCAGCGTCGTCGTCTCGGAGAACTTCACCTCCGGGTCGCTTCCCGCCGGTTGGAAGGCGATCGACGGCGCCTGGAAGGTCGAGAACGGCCGCCTGTACGGAACCTCCGCCAGCTCGGGCGAGAACAACAAGATCACTTTTGGTCGGCACCTGAACGACTTCCGGCTCGAGGCGACCATGCGTTTCGAGTCGGTCTCCGCCGCCACCCGCTGGGCCTCGCTCGGCATCGACGTCCCGGCCGACGGCGCCACCCCGTGGTGGATCGCCACCATGCGCAGTGGCACGACCGCCGCCAACGGTCTCGAGTTCGCCCAGCGGACCACGGCCAACGCCTGGGTGGTGACGAACACCGCCTCCGCCCCGTACGCCGCCGGCACCGGTCGGGACGTCCGCGTCGCCGTCGAGGTGCACGGCAACCAGGCCCGCTGGATCTTCGACGGGCGAGAGGCGATGCGCACGAACAGCCTCCAGCGCTCCACCGACGGCGTTCAGGCGCTCTTCGTCAACGGCGCCACCGTCTCGTACGACGACGTCATCGTCACCGAACTGCCCCCGAACGGCTACATCCGCCCCGAGGGCAGCCCGTTCACCGTGATCGCGCACCGCGGCGCGTCCGCCGCCGCACCGGAGAACACCCTGGTCGCGCAGGAGATCGCGCGCAGGGGCGGCGCCGACTGGATCGAGAACGACGTCCAGCCGAGCAAGGATGGCGTCCCGTTCATCCTGCACGACGGGACGGTCGACCGGACCACCGACGGGACCGGCGCCATCCGCGACCTGACCGCCGCGCAGATCAAGGCGCTCGACGCCGGTTCGTGGTTCGGCCCGCACTACCTTGGTGAGCGAGTGCCCACCCTGGCCGAGCAGCTCGCCGACCTGCGTACCCGGGGCGGCAACCTGCTCGTGGAGATCAAGGGCAAGCACACGAAGGACGAGGTCGCGACGATCATCCAGGTGATCCGGGACGAGCAGATGATGGGCCGGGTCTTCATCCAGAGCTTCGAGGTCGACGCGCTCCGGTACACCTATGAACTCGCCCCCGAACTGCCGCTCGGCCTGCTGCGCAGCAGCCTCGACGCCGACCCGGTGGCGATCTCGAAGGAGCTGCACCTGACCGCGTACAACCCGGACGGCAACGCGCTGCTGGCCAAGCCGGAGATCGTCGCGCCGTTGCACGCCGCCGGGGTGGCAGTGATGGCCTGGACGATGGACTCCGCCGGCCTGTGGCAACGGTTGGAGCGGATCGGCACCGATGCGGTCATCACCAACCGCGCATCCGAACTGGTTGGCTGGAACTCGGCGTTCATGCAGCGGCCTTCCGCCGACCCGACCGTGGAGATCACGTCGCCGGCCAACGGGGCACGGCTCGACCGGGCCCAGTCCCCCGTCATCGCGGTCGCCGCGACCAACGCGGACACCGTCACCGTCACGGTCGACGGCGGGCAGTCGGCCGCCGGGCGCACGCTCGACCTGGTCAAGCTGACCGCGGGTAGGCACACCGTCCGCACCGAGGTGACCGGGCCCGAGGGCACCGCGACCGCGACCAGCACGTTCACCGTGACGGTGAGCCAGGCCGGGCTCGGCTACCTGATCCTCACCTCCGGCGCCGAGCCGGCTGCCATCACCGCGATGACGACCAAGCTGGCCCACGCCCAGTACGCCCAGTTGGCCACCTACGTCGACCGGCAGGCCGGCAAGCTGGTACCGGCCGAGGTGGCCAGTGTCATCGCCGCCGACGCTCGGACCCTCGCCCTGAAGTAGCCCGTCGCCACACTGTGGAGTCCCCGCCGTCGTTGTCGACGGCGGGGATCCTCATCGGGCCGCTGCCACTCCCCCGCCTCGGCCTCGTCACGAGCGGATGGTTTACCAGCGGTCAGGCACGCCAGACGGCGGACGCGCCGGCCAGGGCGGCCTCCTGGTAGGGCGTCCGCGGCGAGTTGCCGACGAGGACCTCCACCGGCCACTTCTGCTTCAGCGCCACCCACAGCTGCGTCATCACGCCCGAGTACGTCGCAAGCTCATCCGTGCCCTCGGCCACCTGCAACACGTACAACCACGCCGCCGCGTCGGGTGCGCCGTCGAGCGGGGCCCGCCAGGCGCGGTGCAGGCTGCGGCCGCGTCGGCGCGGGGCATCGGCGGACAGGAGGGTGTCGGCCGGAGTCGGGTCGGGGGCGTCCGCGGGGCCGATCGGGCTGAACCGGTACGGCGGTGCAGGCACCTCGGCGATGAGCTGCACGTCGGCCAGGTCGGAGCCGTCGGGGTCGCCGACGAAGGAACGCATCAGCGTCTGTTCCTCAAGGGTGATGCCGACCCCGTAGTAGGCGAGGCTGAGCAGGAGCGTGTTGTCGGCCAGGTCGAACTCACCCGCGGCATAGTTCTCGCGCACGGTGCCGAGGATGTCGTCGGACAGCCGGCCCGCGAGCCGCCGGCACACCTCGGTGACCGTCGCGTAGGTCTTCGCATCCATCGTGTTCATTTCTTCTTGTACTCGCCGAGATCGGTCGTCGTGACGTTGCCCTGGGCATCCTGGACCACCCTGATGATCCTGTTCCCCTTCGGGCCCTCCCAGGTCCAACTGCCGTTGCCGCCGACATCGGGATTACTGTAACGGGGCGGGACGGCATTCGGGATTCCCTGCGGGGCGGGGTTCGGCGCCGCCGGGTTGCTGATGACACCCGGGTTGGACGCGTCCGGGGGGTAGGCGGTGCGGATCTCGCCGTCGGCGAGCACGGTCGTCTTCACCTCGACGCCGTCGACGACGCCGACGTAGTCGTAGGCCCACACCGGGTTGCCGTCCGCGTCCTTGGTCGGGTAGGGCCCCTTCGCCGGCGGGCCCTGCTGCGTCACCCGGTGCGCGGCGTCGAGGATCTTCGCCTCGTCCCAACTCTTCGGGAACTCCGTCTTCTTGGAGAAGCCGGTGCCCGCGAGATGGCCGCCCTGCCGCCCGCCGTCGCCCTCGATGATGTGTTTCTTCGAGGCGTCGCTGTGGTGGATGTCGCCAGCCGTCGGCGGCGTCGTCGGCGCGGGAGGCCGGGTGGGCCTCGCCGGATTGGAGTTGGTGGAACCCTGGCCGGCGACGCCGGGTGCGTGTCCCTGCGTCGCCGCATGGGCGGTGGCCTGCTGCGCGCTGGTGATGCCCTTGCCCGCGTTGATGCCACCGTAGTTCTTCGGGGGCTTTCCGGAGCCACCACCGCCACCTCCGGGGCCACCACCACCCGGACCGCCACTGCCGGGATTTCCGGGCTTCGACATGGACGCCTTATCCGTTCAGGAGGCGGGTGAGGTTGGTCAGGCTGGTGATCAGTGCGCCGATGTACATGAGAATGCGGCCGGCCCACTTCACGACGGCCGTCACGATCTGCGCGGCGACCACGGGGATCGTGACGACGAAGATGGCCTCGACCGCCCAGACGATCACGCGCGCCACGAGGTCGGCGATGAGGTCGCGCACGATGTCGCGGGTGAAGGCCACCAGGTTGCCGGCACCCTCGGTCGCCGCCGCCATCGCGGCGGAGACCGCACCGAGACCGCCGAGGGCCTCGACGTTGTGGTCCATCAACCCGTGGTACGCCATTGCGGCCTGCCCATACCACTCGGGCAAGTCGGCATCGAGACGCGACCGCAGGTCGGCGGCCATGCTGTGCAGCTCGACGGCCATGTTGTTCCAGGTAGCGGCGTGCGAGGCGACCACGTCGGGCATTCCGGTGAGCTCGTCGAGCATCTCCCGCAGCGGCTCGAAGTACTCCATCGCCCAACCCAGGCCGTTGGCCAGCAGCGCACTGAACGGATCCATCACGCTCGCGGCGACATCGAGCCCGAACGCGGCACCCGCCAGCAGGTCGTCGACCCAGCCCTCACTTCTGATCGCGTCGACCAGACCCTCGACGCTGTCGGCGAGGGAGGCGCCGGTCCAGACCTCCCGAGTCGACGTGACATCGGCAACCAGCGACAGGTCGGTCATCGCGCCGTCCTCACGGGGTCAACTGGCTTCCCACCCCGTTGATCAGGGTGGCGTTGTCGTCGTCGACCGCGTCGTAGCCGTCGGCGGTCTGGCGCAGGCCCGCAGCGGCCAGCCTCAGATTCTCCTCGACGTCGGCGAACAGCTCGTCCTGCCGAGTGTGCTTGCCCTCCAGGACCCCGGAGATCCAGCCGCACAGCAGCCCGTACGCCGAATCGTCCTGGGTGATGTGCGCGCTGGCGGCCTTCACCGCCGCGAAGCGCTCCGCCAGTGCCTCGATGTTGTGCGCGTGCGTGCGGATCTCCTCCGCCTCGACTGCGAACCCGTCGTCCACCAGACTCACCGCCAACTACGGTCGTCGTCGCCGCTCTCCGCGACCGGGGCCGGGCGCAACTGTTGCCCGACCCGCTCGGCGATCTCGCGCGCCGCCGCCGACTCGGTCCCCACGGTCTCCGCGATGATCTCCTGCGAACGGTCGGCCAGCTTCTCCCGAGCCGCACGAATCGTGTTCATGATCGTCCTGGCAACGACGTCGGGCTCGACCCGCTGAATCTGCCGGCTCAGGTGCAGATCCACCAACGCACCGGCGGGATCGATGGTGACCTCGACCATCCTGTTGCTGTCGGCCTCAGTGATCCGCAGTTGCTGGAAGCGGTCGCTCATGGCTTTGGTGTCGGCCGCCAACTCGCCGATCCGCCCCTTCCACGCCGCGATCCGCTCCATCGCGCCGTCCGGGTCCAGCACACCACCACCGCCTGGATCGCCGGCCCTCATGGCTGCCCCCCTGTCATGATCATCGATGGCGGAGTTTAACAAGCATCCGCCGTCGCGGGGACCCCGGCTCCGGCCTGCTCCCCGCCTTTCGCCCCTCCTCATCCCGCGCCGGTGCCGTGGGCCGGGGTCCGCCTGCGGCGTACCGGTCAGCGAGGTCAACGTGCATTGATGAGTGGGGTGTAGTCGGCGCGGGTGAGCGGTTCGGTGGACAGGGAGCCATCGGCCCGGGGTACTCCCAGAGGCCTGCCGTCGCGCAGGAAGGCAACGGTGTTGACGTCGTCGCGACTGGTGAGAGTGCAGACGATCTGGCCGAAGGCGAGAACCTCGTCGCTGCGGCCGGTGTCGGCGCCGGGCCCCACCACGACGATGCGGGCTTGCGTGCCGATCACCGTCGCACCCGCCGCGTTGACTGCTCCCGGCAGCGCGCTGGCGAGGTCGTCGTTGCGTTCGCCCGCCGTTGGCCCGGCGAGTAGGTGCCGCAACTGCTCCTCGGGCGTGAATGGGCGGTCGACACGACGGACCACCGGGACGATGTGATTGTCACGGACAAGGCAGAGCGTCTCGTCGAAGCGCCCGGCCGGTGCGGTGGTCGCGGCCGGGACCGGCGCGGGGAACGGGCCTGGCGGGGGATGGACCCTCCGGGGGGTGTCTTCGGCGGGCACACCGCAGCCAGCCAGCAAGGTGGCGAGCACCAACGGGGCGAGATGACGACGTTTCATGGCAAGCTTCCCGGCAGGTCCACGCGGAAACGGGCGCCTCCGCCCGGGCGGTCGGCAACGGTGGCGTGCCCGGCATGGGCGGCAGCGTGTTGGGCGACCAGGGCGAGGCCGAGTCCGGTGCCGTCGCCGGTGCCACGAGTGTGGGCGGCCCGCCCTCGAACGAAACGGTCGAAGATCGCCTCACGATCCTCGACGGGCACGCCCGGGCCAGCGTCGTCGACCTCGATGACGCCGGTGCTGCCATCGCGGCCAAGGCGCACAGCCACGAGGCCGCCGCCGTAGGTGACGGCGTTCTCGAGCAGGTTCGCCAGCACCTGTGCGATGCGCCGCCGCTCGACCCGCCACGTCGGGGGCGCACCCGGCGCGAGGTGGACAAGGGTGGGGTGCAGGTCGTACGCGGAGCAGGCTTCACGGGCGAGCGCCACCACGTCCACGGGGGCGCGGTGGGCGGGCTGGTCGCTGCGGGCCAGGTCGATCAGGTCGTTGACCAACCGTTGAAAACGGTCGATCTCGTCAGCGACGAGCCCGGCGGCGGTGACCGTTCGCTCATCCTGGTGTTCCCGGCGACGTGCCAGGACGCTGGCCGCCGCGGCAAGGGTCTGCAACGGTGAGCGCAGTTCGTGGCTGACGTCGGCCGCGAAACGGCGATCCCGCTCGATACGACGGGCGAGTTGGTCGACCATCTGGTTGAACGACGAGGAGAGACGGGTCAGGTCGGGATCGGTGGCCGGGTCGAGGCGGGCGGTGAAGTCACCGGCCGCGATCTTCTCGGCGGCGTCGGCGACCGCCGTCAACGGGCGTAACCCGTGCCGAGTGGCATACCAGCCGAGGGCGGCGCCGGACCCGGCGATCACGACCGCGACGGTGGTCAGTGCGAGCGCCAGAACCTGGAACGTATGCTCCAGCTCACGCAGGGAGTTGACCTCGAAGTACGCCGCCGACATGGACAAGGGCACCCCGACCACCAGGGCGGGTTGACCGTCGATGCGTACCCGCTGCACCGCCGGCTCCCCGGCGGTGACGACCCGTCGCAGGTCGCCGGGTATGGCGGCGGTGGTGCCCGGATCGGCGGTCCGGGCATACCACTCGCCGTTGAGGTGCAGCACGGGCCGCCGAGCGCCGCCTGTGTCCAGCGAACGGAGCACCGCCACCACGTCGGGGGTCTCGGTGTCGAGGCCGGCACGCACGACGGCAGCATCGAAGTAGGCGGCCCGCAGGGCGGTACGTTCCCGCTCCTCGATCAGAGAACGGCGGGTCAACTCGTAGGAGACCAGGGCCATCGACGCAGCGAGCAGGAGCGCGCCGACGGCGAACGCGGCGGTGACCCGGGTACGCAGTCCGAGGCGCCTCATCGCTGCAACTTGTAGCCCAGACCCCGCAGGGTCACCAGGTGCCGGGGGTTTGCCGGGTCGGGCTCGATCTTCTGCCGCAGCCGGCCGACATGCACGTCGACCAGTCGCTCGTCACCGCTGTCGTACCCCCAGACCCGTTGCAGCAATTGCTGGCGGGACAGCACCCGGCCGGCGTGTTCGGCCAGCTCACACAGCAGCCGGAACTCCGTGCGGGTGACCGTGACGGGCTGGCCGGCGCAGCGCACCTCCCCCGCCTCCGGGCTGATCTCCAACTCTCCGAAGGCGACCACCGGCACGGGATTCGGCGCCGGCGCCACCACCGGGCGGGCTCGGCGGCGCAGTGCCCGAAGTCGAGCGGTCAGTTCCTTGATCGCTACGGGCTTGACGACGTAGTCGTCGGCGCCGGCCTCGAGGGCGGCGACGATGTCGTGGGTGTCGTCGCGGGCGCTGACCACCACGATCGGCACATCGTCGTCACGGCGCAGTTGCCGGATGCACTCGAAGCCGTCGAGGCCGGGCAGCATCAGGTCGACCAGGACGTAGTCAGCCGGGTGGCGGCGCTGGGCACGCAGGCCTTCCTCGGCCGTGGCCGCGCCGAGAGCGTCGTAGCCCTCGTCCTCGAGTGCGAGCAGCAGCGCCAGGCGGATGCGGTCGTCGTCCTCGATCACCAGTACGGCCGTCATGCCGGCATCATCCCCGGGCAGCCCACCAGGCTGCCAACCGCGCTCGTCGGCTGGCGGTTTTGTCACGCAACTGTCATAGATCCGCGCAGTGACCGCCAAAGCTGCCAAGCACGGTGGTAGCGGACCAGGACCATGAGGGAAGGGGCACGGCCATGACGACGCCGCTGGCGCCCGCGCCGTGCACGCTGCCGCTGGTCGAGGTCCGCGTCACCGAACTCGACCTGGCCTGCCTGCCGGAGGCGGGCGCCGTGTTCGACCGACTCCTGGCCCTGCACCCCGCGCAGGTCGTGGTCGATCTGTCCGGCTGCTGGCACATCGACGCCGCCGCCATCGGCCTGCTACTCGACGTACACCGGCGACTGGCCCGCGCAGACGCGGTCCTCACCGTCCGCAACCCGAGCCCACGGGTCGGACGCATCCTGCGGATCGCCCGCCTGGACCATGTTCTGTCGATCGTCACCGATTCCGCACCGGTACCTCCCGGCGTCACGGGAGCCACCCGGCACCAACCGGACGCCGAGGAAGGACCAGCAGAATGACCGTCGTCCCGGACGACCACCTGATGACCCTGATCTGCGACACCTGCGGCGACACCATCCGGGGCACCGCCTGCGTGCTTCCCGACGCCGAGGTCGTCTGGACCCTGGTGGCCGAACACGGCTGGAGCGGCTCCCCGTTCGCCACCGGGCCACACCGCTGCCCGCACTGCAGCCTCCTGCCAACCTCCGGCGGTGAGCACGCGTCGTGCGCAGACCACGGTCCCGGCGGCATCCTCGGAATCGACCATCTCGATGATGTGACCGTCATCGCCGCCACCGGCGACATCGACCTCGAAAGCGGCGACACCCTGCGCACCGCCCTGCGCCACGCGGCCGACGTCGGCGGAAACGTCGTGGTCGACCTGGCCCGGGTGCACGTCATCGACTCCACCGGTCTCGGTCTGCTCGTCCGCGCCCACTGCGACGCCCGGGACCGGGGCGTCACGCTCTGCCTCGCCGCACCGTCGCGGTTCATCCGCACCGTCCTGCACACCATGCGCCTGGACGGGGCCTTCCTGATCTTCGAGAGCCGCGACGACGCCCTCACTCACCTCTCCCCTCGCGGGGTGTCCGCCGCCACGGCCTCGACTGCTGAGACAGCCGGATCATCCGCCCGTTAACGAAAGGACACTCCCTCATGGTCACGCCCTGGCCGTACCCCGACGAACACGCCCGGCCGGTCCAGCCGCCGCCACCCGGGCAGGGCGGGCCAGCCGACGAGGACACCCGCATCGCCGCGTCGGTCGCCCAACGAATCAGCAGCGACGGCACCACCCGACGCCAGCAGATCGCCGTGAGCGTGCAGAACCGAGTGGTGATCCTCACCGGCATCGTCACCGACCCAGCTACCCGGCAGGTGGCCGGGGACATCGCCTGGGAGGTCACCGACGTCTTCGACGTCTGCAACGCACTGCGGCTGGCGCGCCCACGGCGACTGGCCCGCTGACCCGGGGTACCGATCAGGAACGGATGGTGGGCCCGGACGGCTGCGGACCCCGGTGCGGGCGCTGACAGTTGGCGAGCATCGCTCATGCTGGAGGAGTGATTCGCTTCGTACTGAACGTGCTGTGGCTCATCTTCGGTGGTGGCATCGTGCTGGCGGTCGGCTACGGCTTCGCCGCGCTGATCTGCTTCGTCCTCGTCATCACCATTCCGTTCGGCGTCGCGTCGCTGCGCCTCGCCGTCTACTCGCTGTGGCCCTTCGGCCGCACTCTGGTGCCCAAGCCTGGCGCCGGCGCCGCCTCCGGGCTGGCGAACATCCTGTGGGTGGTGCTGGCGGGTTGGTGGCTCGCGCTGTCCCACATCGTCGCGGGCATCGCCCTCTGCGTCACGATCATCGGCATTCCGTTCGGCATCGCCAACTTCAAACTCGTTCCGGCCGCGTTCTGGCCCCTCGGCCGCGAGGTCGTCGACATACCTTGAACGGTCCTGTTCGAACAGTCACCCGGTTACTGGTCGGCGCTGCTCAGATCCGGTCTCAACGAGTCGCCTCCGTCATCGAGGTCGCCGACGAGCGAATCCGGCACACGCATGCGCCACGCGTCGGTGACGAGTTCCGTCAGGCGATCGACGTCCACCCGCTCCAACCGCAGCATCACCAGGGGCAACCCGTCGTACGCGGGCGTGGTGAAGAAGACGTCGGGCTCGCCCAGGAGCAGGGCCTGCTTCTCCGCTTCGTCACCGACGTACAGCACCGCGATGTCGGTCCGGATGACACGCGGGACACCTGGTCTCCGCTCGGGGTAGGACCAGATGAACCCCTTGTCGGCGACCCGGAAGTCGAAGCCGGCACTGTCGATCTCGACCACGTGAGGCAGTGCCAGTGCCAGGTGACGGACATCGCCAGCGTCAGCCATCGAGGTTGCTCCAGGGCACCGCGTCCTGCATAGGCACAGGCTAACCGCTACGCCGGACATGGTCCTCGGCCGGCTGAGGGTCGCGGCAGCTAACCGGCGAAACGAGTGAGGAAGGCGTCGTACACGGGTGCGCCCGGCAGTGTGTCGTGGATGGCGAACACCACGTGGTCGAACCGGTCGACCGTTTGCAGCGCGTCGGCGAAGGCGCCCGCCACTGTGGCGGGATCGTTGCGGAACACTCCGCACCCCCACGCGCCCAGCACGATGGTTCGATGCCCGTGCGCGGCGGCCACCTCGAGGACCCGCTGTGCGCGCCGGGACAGCACCGCCGGCACCTCGGCGGCATGCTCGGGCTGGTTGCGGATGATCGCACCCAGGTTCGGCGCCGCAGCGGTCAGAAACGAGGTGAGATGCGACTGGTCGAGCAGGTCACCCTTGTCGTTCCGGAAGACCGGCACGGGTGGGGAGTAGATGACCCGGTCGCTGTAGCGCAGATCCCGCTGCGCGCGGTGGAACGCATAGAAGTCAGGTGCGGCAAGCAGGCATGGGTACAGCGCCGACGAGCGCGCGATGCTCTCCTCCTGCGCCTTCGCCCCACCGAGAAACCCGCCGCCCGGATTCTTGGCCGACGCGAACACCAGACACACCGCGGCGGGCCCGAGCCGGCGGGCTGCCTGCAACGTCGACTCGTGTGTCACCTCGACGACGCCGGCCCCGGCATCGACGCCGCCCACCTCGAACACGTCGTCCGGCAGGTGGTGCCGGGTGCCGGCGACCGCACTGCGCACCGCCCCGTCGATGACGACCTCATCGCCGGCGCCGTTGCGGTACCGGCCGGACTCGGCGATCGCCACGGTCTGGCGCGCTATCTCGCGGAGGCGACTGCTCACCGGTACGCCCGGCGAGAATAAGAATGGAGGGCCTGCACAGCCAGCAGGTTAAGCAGCGGGCGCCACACCAACAACTGGTTTCCGCTACTGCCGCCGACGACCGGAGGCGACCGCAGCCTGGTCCTGCACACACCCAGCGCGAACCCGACCTCAGCGCCGGCTTCCTTGCTCAGACCTGCAAACCTGCCCGAACCGGCGTCGGTTGCGCGCAAGATGAGATGGATTCGCCCAGCGACACGGTGAGCGGGGGTCGGCCGTGAACGACGGATTGGTGACCAGGCGGAGCGCCCATGATGTCGGAGAGACAATCTCTGCGCTACGGGCTGAGGCGGAACGCGTGGGCGCTGCGGTGGCGGCGGTGGTCGACCATGCGGCGGCCGCTCGCAAGGCCGGGCTGGATATGCCCGACACACAGGTAATCATCGGTGTCGCGGCGTGGATACCCCTGCCTTCAGGCGGGGGAGGAAACGCAGCTCCCCTCAGGGATAGACTTACATGAACTACCGGTAAAATTCGAGGTATGGGTGAGGTGGTGAAGCGGGCATACAAGTACCGCTTCTATCCGACCCCGCAGCAGGCCGATCAGCTCAACCGCACCTTCGGGTGCGTGCGAAAGGTCTACAACCTCGCCTTGGATGCGCGCACCCGTGCGTGGGCGGTTGACCGGCAGCGCAGCACCTATGTGCAGTCGTCGGCGTGGCTGACCGAGTGGAAACGCACCGAGGAGCTTTTGTTCCTCAATGAGGTCAGCTCGGTGCCGTTGCAGCAAGCGCTGCGGCACCTGCAAGCCGGGTTCGCCGCGTTTTGGGGCAAGCGGTCGCGGTACCCGCGTTTCAAGTCCAAGCGCAAGTCTCGGGCGTCGGCGGAGTACACCCGCTCGGCGTTTCGCTGGCGCGACGGGCAGCTCACCCTGGCCAAGATGGACGCGCCGCTGGGCATCGTGTGGTCGCGGCCCCTGCCCGAAGGGGCCGAACCGTCGACGGTCACCGTGTCGCGAGACGCCGCTGGCCGCTGGTTCGTGTCCCTGCTGGTCGATGACCCCACCGTCAAGGCACTGCCCCCGCTGTTCACGGCGGTCGGGGTGGACGCGGGCATCACGAGCCTGCTCACCTTGTCCACCGGGGAGAAGGTCACCAACCCGCGTCATGAGCGTGCTGACCGACGTAAGTTGGCCAAGGCGCAGCGCGACCTGTCCCGTAAGGGCAAGGACACCAAGAACCGGGCCAAAGCCCGGCTCGCGGTGGCCGGCATTCACGCCCGCATCGCCGACAGGCGCCGCGATCACCTGCACAAGCTGTCGACTCGACTCGTCCGCGAGAACCAAACGGTCGTGATCGAGGATCTCAGTGTGCGCACCATGCTGCGCAACCACAGTCTGGCCCGCGCCATTTCCGACGCGGCGTGGACACAGCTGCGCAGCATGATCGAGTACAAGGCCGCCTGGTACGGGCGGACCGTTATCGCCATCGACCGCTGGCATCCGAGCACGAAGACCTGTTCGGCGTGCGGGCGGATCAACACCGCGATGACTCTTGGCGTTCGTGTCTGGACGTGTCCCGGCTGTGATGCCGTGCACGACCGGGACGTCAACGCCGCGTGCAACATTCTCGCCGCCGGGCTGGCGGAGAGGTGAAACGCCTGTGGAGGGACGGTAAGACCCGACCCGCGCAAGCGGTGAAGGCGCGGCCCGGTGAAACAGGAACCCTCCCGGGTGACCGAGGGAATCCCCGCCCTTCAGGGCGGTGGAGGATGTCAAGCAGGCCCGTCCCGAGATCGCCATCGACCTGCCAATGCGACTCATGGTGCGGGACGACGGCCAGCCGGGCTCGCTGGTCACCTGGCAGGACCCCGCGTACCTCGCTCAGCGGTACGGACTGAGCGAGAATCAGCTTCCACCCCTGAACGCCCCGGCCAAGATTGCCTCCGCGGTCGACGGCCGCTGAGCACGGCCCGAATCGGCCGCCCACACAGCCCGCCGGGCCGGGTCAGCTACCCCGGTCCAGCCGCTCCAGCGTCGCGGCAGCGACCAGGCCATACGCGACGTACGGTAAGGCTTCCTCGGGCCAGCCCTCAGTGCCCCAGCGACGCGGGTCCGTCACCCCGAGCGCGGTCATCGACCCGTCGGCGACCAGATTGCTGAACAATTCGCGGGCGGACAGGCCGTTCCGTACGTGGAGTCTCCCGCTTTGCTGGACACGCTTGACTGAGCATATGGACGTCACCAGAGATGGGCGGAGCTGGCGGATCGGCACGGCCGACGACGTCGCCTGGCTCGCTGGCCAGACCACCCACGGCCTCTCGATCACCACAGCGATCCCGCCGGTGTTCCGCGCCTACGCCACGTTCTACCCGCCCGACGGCGTCAGCGTCGAAGCCCACGAACGGGCCGTGGTCGACGAGCTGACCCGGGACACCCCAGCGCAGCCCTGGTGGCTGGGCTACCTCGACACCGGTGCCCACGACATCGTCTTCCCTTTTGCTCCGACGGTGTCCCTCTACGCGGGCTGGCCGTACGTGCTCGTCGAAGCCGGCCCCGAACAAGCTCTCACCTGGCGGACCGGGCACATGCGCGGCGACGGACCGCTGCCCGATCTGTTCTTCCCCGCGGATCACTCCTGGCTCGTCTCCGCTCTCTGGGATGACGCCTGGACCGACATCGGCGGGAGCACCGCCTTGATCACCGCCCTGCACCGGAACCCGCTGGTCAGCGCCCGCCCGGTCGGGCCGGACGAAGACGCCCTCCCGCCCGGGCTCACGCGCGAATAGGCGCCGGCCCGGTGCCCTCAGGCACCTGGTCCGCCTCGTGCGTCTCCGATCGCCGAAGGGGAGGTCCAGGCCGGGTCGCGGCCGGTGAGGCCGATGACCCGATCGAGCAGCGCGGCCTCGACTGGCAGGGTGATCGACGGCCCGAAGAGGCCCGGGGTGCCCTCGCTGCTCCCTTGTTGCGACACCAGACCGTGGACCCACTCGACGGTCTGCGGGTCGACGTCGTACGTCTGACCGGTCGCTCGTGCGAGATCCCAGGCGTGAATCATCACCTCGTTCAGCGCGACGACGCCCATGATCTGCGCCGGCAGCACGACCCCGCCGGCAGCGGTGTCGCCCGTCCAGGCGCTCGGTACGCGCCACGCGGCGACCAGGTGATCGAGCTGTGCGGGCAGAATCGTGCGCCACTCGGGGTCGAGGTTGGCCACGGTGGGATTGCCCGGGCCGCCCGGTGCGGCGTCGGGCGCCTTCTCTGCAGCGATCCGGAACGCGATGGTGAGCCCGACGAGGTGGTCGAGCAGGTCGCCCACGACCCATCCCGCACACGGGGTAGGGAGGGTGAGCTGATGGTCGGTCACCCCGAGCAGCACCGAGGTCAACGCGCGGGACGCGGGCTCAAGGTCTGGGGAGGTGTTGAGGTCGCTCATCCAGTTGCTCCGTCCGGTTGATTGCCCGGCACGCTAGCCGAGGGGACCGACAAAGTTGCCGCATCGCCGGGAGGCGGGGCCACCCGTGCCTGGCTGCTCTCCTGGTCCGACAGGAACGACGCCAGCGCCCGACCCTGCTCGGCGACCTCGGTGCGGTCGGCGCGGGAGAGGCGGCCCAGCGGAGTGACGATCACCGTGCTGGCCTCGACGCTCCAGGTCGCGGCGACCCGGCCGTCGACCAGCACGGCGCGTTCGCCGGCGACCGACAGGCCGCGGTGGGCGTCGTCGACGATCCGGCTGCGGTCGTGGTAGCCGAGTATCGCGTTGTCGAATGCCGGCAGGAACCGTACCGGGGCGGGTGTGTCGGGGTCGGGACGCGGCGCGTCGGGGAGGTCGATCAACTGGCGGCCACGCTCGTCACGGAAGGTGACCAACTCCTCGCGCATCGCGGCCACCGCGGTCGGCAGTCCGGCGAGGCCGCACCAGGCGCGCAGGTCGGCCGTGGCTGCGGGGCCGAACGCGGCCAGGTAGCGCCGTACCAGCATCTGGCCGACCGGGTCGGAGCCCTCGGCGGCCGGCGGGTCGATTTCCCGGCCCAGCCAGGAGGAGAGCGGGACGTTGCGTACTCCTGCCCGGGTGCGCCACAGTCCGCGCGGCGGCAGTTGCACCATCGGGACGAGGGCGGCGACCACCATTTCGCCCAGCGCCCGCGGTCCCGGCGTCGGCCAGCGTTCGGCGAGCGCCCGCGCGATCTCGGTCATCGAGCGTGGCTCGTCGTCGGCCATCACCGCCTGGGCTGCCGCGGCGAGCTCGTCGAGGTCCACACCGTCGAGCTCGGCGCGGTATGCCCCGAGCACCCGTTGGCGGAGCATGGCGTCGTGACGCGCCCGCCAGGCCACGGTGTCGTCGGCGGTGAGGAGGTGGACGGTACGGCGCATGAGGTGTGTCCGCACCACGCGTCGCTGGGTCAGCAGGTCCGAGAGCACCGCCGGGTCGAACGCGCGCAGCCGCGACCAGAGCCCGACGAACGGTTCCTGCGGTTCCTGCGCCTGCAGGCCGCCGAGGTGTGCGACGGCGTCGAGGACCGGTAGGTCCGCGCGATCGAGCAGGAACTGCCGGGCGAGTGTCGCGCGGTTGAGCGCCCGGGTGCCGAGAACGGTCATCGGGTCAGGTCGCGGCGAACTGGCCGGCCGATCGGCGGCGTAGTGAACATACTCGTTTCCTCATCGCTGGTCGTTGGCGATCGATCGCGTGGCCGGGCGTGCGTCTCCCGGTCGGGTTGACGTAACACTCGCAGGTGAAGCGGACAGGGTGTGACCGCTTCTCATGGCAACATCGGGCTCATGCCGAAGACCTCAGCGCGACTGCTCTCGCTGCTCTCGCTGCTCCAGGCCCGTCGGGACTGGCCCGGGGCGTTGCTGGCCGAGCGGCTGGCCGTCAGCCCGCGCACCGTGCGCCGCGATGTCGATCGCCTGCGCGAGCTCGGCTATCCCATCCACGCCACCAAGGGCCCCGACGGGGGGTATCGGCTCGACGCAGGTACGGCACTGCCGCCGCTGCTGTTCGACGACGAGCAGGCCGTCGCCCTCGCCGTCGCACTCCAGATCGCCACCACCGCCGGCGCCGGCATCGAGGAAGCCGCGGTGCGCGCGCTGAGCACCGTCCGGCAGGTCATGCCCGCACGGCTGCGCCGCCGCATCGACACGCTCCAGGTCACCGCCGTCGAGCGGCCCGGGATCCGGTCGAACCCCCGCGCCGACACCGGCGTACTCGTGGCGCTCAGCGCCGCCGTCCAAGCCCGCGAAGTGCTGCGCTTCGACTACGCCCCCGCTTCCCCGGTTGGAGCCGGCGACGACCGCGCCGACACTCCCCCGCGCCGGGTGGAGCCTCACCACGTCGTCACCTGGGGCGGGCGCTGGTACCTCATCGCCTGGGATCTCGACCGCGACGACTGGCGCACCTTCCGCGCTGACCGGATCACGCCGCGCACCCCGACGGGCCCCCGCTTCAACCCGCGTGAACTGCCCGGAGGGGAGGTGGCCGCCTTCGTCGTCAGCAGGTTCCAGGGCTCTGGCGGCTGGCCCTGCCGCGGGGAGGTGATCCTCGACCTCCCCGCCGAGGACGTGTCCCGCTACACCAGCGACGGGCTCGTCGAGGCCCTCGGCCCGGACCGTTGCCGGCTCGTCCTGGGCTCGTGGTCGTGGCCCGGCCTGGCCGCCAGCATCGGCAGGTTCGACGCCGACATCGAGGTCGTCGGGCCGACCGAGCTCAAGGACGCCTTCGCGCACCTGGCCCGCCGGTACGCCGACGCCGCAGCCGACTGACCCACCGACCTCCGCCCCCACCCTCGACCACGGTCTGGGCCGCCGGGCACCCGACGACCAAAAACTTTTGGTGGTTTCCTACAACTGAGGGGCGATTGGTTCGGTGATTGCACCATGGCGCTGCCCGCCGGGAGGGGGAAGGGTGCTTACTGCCGGGGGCCGTCGTCTCGCGGTGCGCTGATCATGGATCTACCAAAGGGGTCATTCGGGTGTTCAACCGTGTCGCCATCGTCAACCGTGGTGAGGCCGCGATGCGGCTCATCCACGCGGTCCGAGAGTTGGCTGCGGAAACCGGCATCCCGATCGAGACCGTCGCCCTGTACACCGACGTCGACCGCACCGCCACCTTCGTGCGTGAGGCGGACATCGCCTACGACCTCGGTCCGGCGTCCGCCCGCCCGTACCTCAATCTGGTGGCGCTGGAGCGCGCCCTGACCGAGACCGGCGCCGACGCGGCGTGGGTCGGCTGGGGTTTCGTCGCCGAGGACCCGGCGTTCGCGGAGCTGTGCGAGAAGATCGGCGTCACGTTCGTCGGTCCGAGCGCGGAGGCCATGCGCCAGCTCGGCGACAAGATCGGCTCGAAGCTGATCGCCGAGGAGGTCGGCGTACCGGTCGCGCCGTGGAGCCGCGGTGCCGTCGAGACCCTGGATGCCGCTCGGACGGCGGCGGCCGAGATCGGCTACCCGCTGATGCTGAAGGCGACCGCGGGCGGTGGCGGGCGCGGCATCCGCGTGGTCAGGAACGAGGCCGAGCTCACCGACGCGTACGACCGCACCAGCCAGGAGGCGGCGCGGGCGTTCGGCAGCGGCATCGTGTTCCTGGAGCGCCTGGTCACCGGTGCCCGGCACGTCGAGGTCCAGGTGATCGCCGACGGGCAGGGCACCGCCTGGGCGCTCGGTGTCCGCGACTGCTCGGTGCAGCGACGCAACCAGAAGGTCATCGAGGAGTCGGCATCGCCGGTGCTGAGCCCGGCGCAGGCGGCCGAGCTCAAGACGTCGGCCGAACGGTTGGCCGTGGCGGTCGGTTACCGCGGTGCGGCCACCGTCGAGTTCCTCTACCACCCCGGCGACCAGCTGTTCGCGTTCCTCGAGGTCAACACCCGCCTGCAGGTCGAGCACCCGATCACCGAGTTGACCACCGGGTTCGACCTGGTCAAGGCGCAACTGCACGTCGCCTCGGGCGGTCGGCTCGACGGCGCGCCGCCGGCGGAGCGCGGGCACGCCATCGAGGCCCGGCTGAACGCCGAGGACCCCGACCGCGACTTCGCGCCGTCACCGGGCCGTATCGCCCGGCTGGACCTGCCCGCCGGCCCGGGCATCCGGGTCGACACCGGTGTCAGCGAGGGTGACACCATCCCGGCCGACTTCGACTCGATGATCGCGAAGATCATCGCGTACGGCCGTGATCGCGACGAGGCGCTCGGCAGGCTGCGCCGCGCGATGGCGAACACCACGGTGATCATCGAGGGCGGTGCGACGAACAAGAGCTTCGTGCTCGACCTGCTCGACCAGCCCGAGGTGATCGACGCCAGCGCGGACACCGGCTGGATCGACCGCGTCCGTGGCGAAGGCCGGCTCGTGGCGCACCGGCACTCCGCGGTCGCGCTGGCGGCCGCCGCCATCGAGACGTACGAGGAGGAGGAGCGCGTCGAGCGGCAGCGGCTGCTGTCAACGGCGTCCGGCGGGCGCCCGCAGGTGCAGCACAAGAGCGGCCGGCCTCTGGACCTCAAGCTGCGCGGCGTCGGCTACCGCATGCGCGTGGCGCGGGTCGGCGCGCACCGGTTCCGCGTCGGCATCGAAGCGGCCGGCGCGGTGCGCACCGCTGACGTCGAGCTCGACCGCTTCGACCGGCACACCGGCCAGATCGTCGTCAACGGCATGCGGTACCGCCTGCTCACCGGCACGTACGGGCCGACCCACTTGGTCGAGGTTGACGGCGTGACGCACCGGGTCAGCCGCGACGAGGGCGGCGTCGTCCGCTCCCCCATGCCCGCGCTGGTCGTCGCCACTCCGCTGGAGGTCGGCGCCGAGGTCGAGGCGGGCGCGCCGGTGCTGGTGCTGGAAGCCATGAAGATGGAGACGGTGCTGCGGGCGCCGTTCAAGGCCCGGCTGAAGGAGTGCGCCGTCTCGGTGGGCAGCCAGGTGGAGGCAGGTGCGCCGCTGCTGCGGTTGGAGCCGCTCGCCGACGAGGCCGCCGAGACCGTGGACGATCCGGCCGCCGCCTCCGTGGAGCTGGACCTGCCCGCCGCCACCGAGGAGATTGCGGCGTACCTGCGCAGCCGACGCGGCCAGGAGGACCTGCGCGGCCTGCTGCTCGGCTTCGACGTCGATCCGCACGACGACCGGCGGGTGCTCGACGACTACCTCACCGCGCGGCGGGCGGCCACCGAGGAAGGCCACCGGCCGCTGGCCGCGGAACTCAACCTGGTCACCGTGTTCGCCGACCTCACCGAGCTGAGCCGCAACCGCCCGACGGGCGAGGACGGCGACGGCCACGTCTACAGCGCCCGCGAGTACTTCCACACCTACCTGCAGAGCCTCGACATCGAGCGTGCCGGCCTGCCGAGTTCGTTCCAGGCCAGGCTCGGCAAGGCGCTCGGACACTACGGCGTCACCGACCTGGAGCGCTCCCCCGCACTCGAAGCCGCCGTGTTCCGGATCTTCCTCGCCCAGCAACGCGCGTCCGCCGATGCCACGGTCGTCGCGACGTTGCTGCGCGCGTGGCTGCGGGAGTCCCCGCCGGACGAGACGCTGCGCGAGCCGGCCGGCCTCGCCCTGGAGCGGCTGGTGGCCGCGACGCAGGTCCGCTTCCCCGCGGTCGCCGACCTCGCCCGTGGTGTGGTGTTCGCCTGGTTCGCCCAGCCGCTGCTGCGCCGCAACCGCGCCCGCGTCTACGCCGAGGTCCGCGGGCACCTGCGTCACCTGGACGCGCACCCGGACGCGGCGGACCGCACCGAACGCGTCGCGAAGATGGTCCGCAGCACCGAGCCACTGGTACGGCTGCTCGGCCAGCGGCTCGTCCGCGACCACCTCGACAACGCGGTCATGTTGGAGGTGCTGACCCGGCGGTACTACGGCAACAAGACGCTCACCAGCGTGCGCACCCGCGGGGTCTCGGACTGCACGTTCGTGGTCGCCGAGCGCGCGGACTCGAGCGTGGTGTCCGCCGCGGTGAGCTTCGACGCGCTGGGTGGCGCGCTACGCGGGCTCGCCGGGCTGGCGAGCGAGGAGGATGCCGTCGACGCCGACATCTACCTCGGCTGGGAGAACCAGCCGGAGGACTTCGACGCGATGGCGGCCGCGCTGCTCGAGGTCATCACCGCGCACCCGCTGCCGCCCCAGGTCCGCCGGCTCACCGCCACCGTCGCGGGTCGCGGCGGCGCCGTGATGCACCACCACTTCACCTTCCGCCCGTCCGACTCGGGGACGACCGAGGATCGGTTGATCCGCGGCCTGCACCCGTACATCGCGCAGCGGATGCAGTTGGAGCGGCTGCACAAGTTCGACCTGACCCGGCTGCCGTCGTCGGACGAGGAGGTCTACCTCTTCCAGTGCGTGGCCCGGGAGAACCCGTCCGACGAGCGCCTCGTCGCGTTCGCGCAGGTGCGTGACCTGACCGAGCTGCGCGAGCAGGACGGCCGGCTGGTCGCGCTGCCGACGACCGAGGCTGCCATCGCCGCGTGCCTCGACTCGATCCGCCGCGCCCAGTCGCGGCGACCGTCGAAGACGCGGTTCAACACCAACCGGATCGTGGTCTACGTCTGGCCGCCGAGCGAGCTCACCCGCGAGGAGATGGAGATGATCGCCGGGCGGGTGCGCCCGACGACCGCGGGCGCCGGGCTGGAGGAGATCCTCTTCATCGCGCGGCAGCGCGACCGCCGGACCGGCGAGCTGACCAAGATCGCCGTACGGATCTCCTTCGGGGCCACCGGCGGCGCCGAGTTGACCGTCGGCGAGCCGCCGGTCGAGCCGGTCGAGCCGCTCGACGACTACCGGCTGAAGGTGCTGCGGGCGAGCAGCCGCAACACGGTGTACCCGTACGAGCTGACCGGGCTGCTCGGCGACTTCGTGGAGCACGACCTCGACGACGACCACGCGCTGGTGCCGGTGCAGCGGCCGAAGGGGCGCAACCGCGCCGCGATCGTCGCCGGCGTGGTCACCACGCCGACCACGCGGCATCCGCAGGGTGTCAGCCGGGTCGTGCTGCTGGGTGACCCGACGAAGTCGCTGGGCGCACTGTCCGAGCCGGAGTGCCGCCGCGTGATCGCCGCGCTGGACCTGGCGGAGCAGATGCGGGTGCCGCTGGAGTGGTGGGCGCTGTCTGCCGGGGCACGGATCTCCATGACCTCGGGCACGGAGAACATGGACTGGGTGGCCGCGGCGCTCAAGCGGATCGTCGAGTTCACCCAGGCCGGCGGTGAGATCAACATTGTGGTCGCGGGCATCAACGTCGGCGCGCAGCCGTACTGGAACGCCGAGGCGACGATGCTCATGCACACCAAGGGCATCCTGGTGATGACGCCGGACTCGGCGATGGTCCTCACCGGCAAGCAGTCGCTCGACTTCTCCGGTGGTGTGTCCGCCGAGGACAACTTCGGCATCGGCGGCTACGACCGGGTGATGGGGCCGAACGGGCAGGCGCAGTACTGGGCGCCGAACCTGACCGCCGCGCGGGACGTGGTGATGTCGCACTACGACCACTCGTACGTCGCGCCCGGCGAGGACGCGCCGCGGCGGGCGCCCAGCACGGACCCCGTGGACCGCGACATCTCCGCCTTCCCGCACACCCTGGCTGGCAGCACCTTCAGCACCGTCGGGGAGATCTTCTCCGCGGCGGCCAACCCGGACCGCAAGAAGCCCTTCGACATCCGGACGGTGATGCGGGCGCTCTCCGACCAGGACCACCCGGTGTTGGAACGCTGGGCGGGCATGGCCGACGCGGAGACCGCGGTCGTGCAGGACGTACACCTGGGTGGCATCCCGGTGTGCCTGCTCGGCATCGAGTCACGGGCGGTGCCGCGGCGCGGCTTCCCGCCCACCGACGGCCCGGACACCTACACCGCGGGCACGCTGTTCCCACGGTCGTCGAAGAAGGCCGCGCGGGCGATCAACGCGGCCAGCGGCAACCGGCCGCTGGTGGTGCTGGCGAATCTGTCGGGCTTCGACGGCTCACCGGAGTCGATGCGCAAGCTGCAGTTGGAGTACGGCGCCGAGATCGGCCGGGCGATCGTGAACTTCCGCGGGCCCATCGTCTTCTGCGTGATCTCGCGGTACCACGGCGGCGCGTTCGTGGTGTTCTCCAAGGCACTGAACCCGAACATGACGGTGCTGGCGCTGGAGGGCTCATTCGCCTCGGTGCTCGGTGGCGCCCCCGCCGCCGCGGTGGTGTTCTCCGCCGACGTCAACGCCCGTACGGCGGCCGACCCGCGCGTGCGCGACCTGGAGGCCCGCGTCGCCGCCGCGGCTGGCACCGAGCGCGCCGCGTTGACCGCGGAACTCGACGAACTGCGCTCGTCGGTCCGGGCGGAGAAGCTCGGCGAGGTTGCCACGGAGTTCGACCGCGTGCACAACATCCAGCGCGCCGTCGAGGTCGGCTCCGTGGACGCAGTCGTCCGCGCCGCCGACCTGCGACCACGCATCATCGATGCCATCGAATCCCGTCTGGGCTAGGTGGCGGGAGGTGCGGGCAGAGCGCCAATGATCACCCACCGGAGCATCAGGTGGGGTCGTCCCCGCGCGGGGACGACCCCACCTGCCGGGCGGGATCGTTCATACGGAAGTCTCCGCCGAGCCCTGGCCATTTTGTGCCTGATCGCCGCCGCCACGGTGCCGGCCGGTTCGTCGGTGACCGGCTCGTCGGCGGCTGACACCCCCGCACCCACGGTCCTGCGGGTACTCCAGTTGAACCTCTGCAACAGCGGCCGCGCCGGCTGCTACACGGGCCGATCGGTGAACGAAGCCGCCGTGGTCATGAGCGCAGAGGTGCCCGATCTGGTCACCCTCAACGAGATCTGCCAGGACGACGTAACAACCCTCGAGCGTACGTTCTCGCAGGTCCACAGTGGTGACACGGTCGTGTCCGCCTTCATGGCCGCCGGAGACCGCCCTTCCGGCGCCGTCACCCGCTGCCGCAACGGCCAGCCGTACGGCATCGGACTACTGACTCGCCTTGAGGCGCCGGACACGCGGCACACGGTGCACAGCGGAATCTACCCGACGCAGGATTTCACGGACCCTGAGGAACGAGCCTGGCTCTGCGTCGATGTCGCCGGCGTGCTGCACGCCTGCACCACACACCTGGCCGCCACGAGTTTCACCGTCGCGCTTGCCCAGTGCGGTCACCTGCTCGACACGGTGGTACCGACGATTCGCAGGAGTGCCGGATACGCGCCCACCGTGCTGCTTGGCGACCTCAACCTCCGACGCGGCGGCTCCCCCGACGTGCGGTCCTGTGTACCACCGGACTACCTGCGGATCGACGACGGCGCGCTGCAACACGTCATGGCGACAACTGACGTCAGGATCTGTTGCGGCCGGTCGGTGGGCATGCACGGGGCGACCGACCATCCGGGGCTGCTGGCCACACTCACGATCGACGGAGACCTCCCGCCGTGACGGCCCCGTAGCTCGGCGAGGTGGCCACGGACTGCGGTCAGTTGTCCTCTTGACCGGGACCGTCGTGGTGACCTCGCCGGTCATCCCCGTCGCCGGGATGCATGCCTCGCATCCCGGCGGGCTCATCACGGCTAGGCCCACCACCCCGGGCGGGTGCCGCAAGCACCAGCAGTGCGATCGCGAGGACTGGCACGAGCGCCAGCAGCGGTTCCGTGACCAGGCCTGGCGAGAAGAGGTCGTCGAGCGCCGTCATGCCCTCCACATCGGAGCGGAAGCCCGCCTGGAGGAACACCGCCTGGTGGCTGAACAAGCCCAGCTCCTGCCGGTTGACCGGCCGGACCGGCCCCGCGGCCGCCAGGTCAGCGGCGAGCACGGCAGCGGTCAGCAGCAACGCGCCCAGCATGGCCGGGACGCCGAACCGCCACTGCCGACCGGCGGCCACCACGAGCACCGCAAGCCCTGCGGCGACCACCACCATGGTCGGTAACTGGACGCCGAGCGTGACCAACAGCCGGGCCAGTCTCCCTCCGCCCAGGTCGGCGACCAGCATGACGGCCACCCCCGCGACGGCGGTCCAGGCGATCCACCGTAGCCATCGTGCGTCGGTCCGCGGCCGGTCGGCCAGCGTCACCACCGTTCCCACGCAGATCAGCGGTATGCCCAGCAGTGCCGACCAATGCTGCGTGACCTGCGCCGACATCGCCTCACCCAGCCACGCGAGATCGTCGCCGACCGAATACGGGCGCGGCGCGCTCAGCGGCGCGTAGAACGGTGACAGGTACCGTGGCCCGCCCGAGTCCGCCGCCGACGTCACGGCGTCGACGGCGAGCAGGCCGATACCACCAGCGACGGCGAGGCGGCCGCGCCCGGCGCCGAGCAGCACGATCGCCGCGAGAGCGGTCAGCGCCACCCCGGTCGCCTGCCCCGCGAGGACCGACGCGTCCGACAGCACGCCAAGGACATGCACCACTGCGGCGCCGGCGACCACCGACCAACACACCGATCCGGGAGACAGCCGCACGGCGCACATCCAACCACGGTGCCGCCCCCGCCGTCAGGGACCGGCCCCGGCGATGGGAGTCCCCGTGGCGTTCGCTCCCGGTCAGGTGACCTTTTGGACGCTCTCGGCGAACGCCGGAACGTCGGCGTGGCCGAACAGCCCGGGAACCCCGCCTGTGTGGATGAAGACGGTCGTATTGCCCGGTTCGATCTCGCCACGCCGAGTTGCCGCGATGAGTGCCGCCATCGCGCGCCCGGTGTACGTAGGGTCGAGGATGATCCCCTCCAGCCGGGCGACGAGGGTCAGCGCCTCCTCGACCGTGTCGGTGAGGCTCGCGTAGCCGCTTCCGATGTGGTCACCGTCGATGCGCAGGTCGTCGGCGCGAACATCCGGCGAGAGTGGGGCGACGAAGGCCGCCACGCGCTGTCGGGAGTCGTCGACCGCCCCGACATCGACGCCGAGCGTGCGGTCCGGGCCGAGGCTCGCGACGAGCCCGGCCATCGTGGCGCCCGAGCCGAGCGCCACCACGGCGGTACGCAGGTCGGGCACCTGGGACATCAACTCCTCGCCGCACCGTGCGTAGCCGCGGGTCGCCAACGCGCTGGACCCGCCGAACGGGATGAGGGCCGGACGCGCCCCTTCGGCACGCAGCCGGTCGCACACCCGCGTGGCGGCGTCTGCGAGTGCCTGCTGACCCGTCACCCCGGTGAAGACGATCTCGGCACCGAGGAACGCATCGAGAACGAGGTTGCCGGATCGCGCCACCCCGGGTTCACCCGGGAACACCAGCACGGCGCGTAGACCGAGGCGCGCCGCGGTCGCGGCGGTGAGCCGCGCATGGTTGCTCTGTGGACCGCCGGTGGTGACGAGCGTGTCGGCGTCATTCGCGAGTGCTTCGGCGGCCGTCCATTCCAGCTTGCGGATCTTGTTGCCGCCGCCGCCGAGGCCGGTGAGGTCGTCCCTCTTGATCAGAAGGTCACCGCGACCGAGCCCGAGAGCGGCGGCCAGTCGGGGCATCGGCTCCACCGGTGTGGGCCACGTGCCGAGCGTGAGCGGAATGATGGGTTCGGACATGCTGCCATCTTGGCAGGACCACCCGGTCGACAGCCGCCAAAGGATGCCGGGCGGCCGTCCGGCGTGGCCGCCCTCGGTGCTACTTGAGGAAATCCAGCAGCTGCCGTGTGGTCTCCTCGGGAGCCTCTTCCGGAATGAAGTGCCCGACCGGGACCGGCCCGCCGCGAACATCATCGGACCACTGCCTCCAGATCCCGAGCGGGTCGTCGTAGAGCTTCGCGACCTGACCCCGTTGGCTCCAGAGAAACAGCACGGGACACGCGATCTTCCGGCTGCCTCGGTCCGCCTCGTCCTGCTGGTAGTCCAACGTCGCGGCCGCGCGGAACTCCTCGCAGATCGCGTGGACGGTGGCGGGATCGCTGAACTGCCTGACGTATTCGGCGCGTACCTCGGCCGGGAACGCGTCCTTCACCTCAGGCCACATGTCGAGCATGAAATTGACGAGGACGGCGGGCGCCGCGTCGATGAACTGCTCGGGCACCGGCTCCGGTGCCGCCAGGAAGGACCAGACCCAGTAGGAGAGGCTGAACTTCATGTCGGCACGGTCGTACGCGTCGCCGCCAGGGACAACGTCCATGACGGCGAGCCGGGTGACAGCGTCTGGCTCATCGAGCGCCAGACGGTAGGCGCACCGGGCCCCGCGATCGTGCCCGACGAGCCTGAACTGGTCATAGCCCAGACTTCGCATGGCGTCGATCTGGTCGCGAGCGATCGCTCGCATGCTGTAGGGCTCATGATCGGCGCTGCTCGGCGGTTTGCCGCTGGCGCCCCAGCCCCGCATGTCAGTGACGACCACGGTGTAATTCTCGGCCAGCTGCGGCGCTACGCGATGCCACATGAGGTGCGTCTCAGGAATGCCGTGCAACAGAAGAACGGGGGGTCCGCTTCCGCCGCGGCGCCCATGAATCGTCGCCCCAGACGTAGGAATGTCGAACTCCTCGAATCCGTCAAACATGACCCCGGACCCCTCCGCGACTATTCAGTGCCTGACCACAACGCTATCGACAGCCGGCCCGCCCCCTGAGCAGATCGCGGGAACGCCCTCGCGACCCCGGGGCCGGGTTCGGTCACCCCTCGGCGGCCAGCGCGAGGACGTCTCGCGCGGTGGGCAGCGCGGCCTCACGGTGTGCTGGGACGAGACCGATCCGGGTGCGTCGGTCGAGCAGGTCGTCGACGGTGAGGGCGAGTTCGTGCCGGGTGGCCCAGAGGAGCTCTGCGCCGGTGACCGGGATGTCGGGGCTGATCGGCTGGCGGAGTTCGGCGGGCGCCTCGGCCAGGACGTCGACCGCCTCGGTGCCGTACCGGTGGACGAGCCGGCGTGGCGCGGGGACCCGGGCCAGTTGCGCTCTGCTCGCGGCGCCGGGTAGGGGGAGGTCGCGGGTGCGGCAGGGGCCGGCACGGAGGCGGCGCTGACAGACGGCGGTGTCGACGGCGTCCTCGGCCATCCGGCGGTAGGTGGTGAGCTTGCCGCCGATCACGCTGATGATCCCGTCGGGGTCGTCGATGACAGCGTGTCGGCGGGAGAGGTCGGCGGTTCGGGTGTCGGAGTCGGCGAGCAGCGGCCGTAGCCCGGCGTAGGCACCGAGGACGTCGGCGGGTTGGAGGGGCTGGTCGAGGACGCTGTTGAGGACGTCGAGCAGGAACGCGATGTCGGCGTCGGTGGGTTGCGGCACGTCGGGAACGGGGCCGGTCACCGGCTCGTCGGTCAGTCCGGCGTACACCAGGCCGTCGGTCTGGGGCAGCGCGAAGACGTAGCGGGTGAACTCACCGGGGACCGGGATGGTCAGGCCGGCCCAGAGTCCGCCCAGGCGGGCGGCGGACAGGACGATGTGGGTTCCTCGCGACGGGCGCAGACGTACGTGTGGGGTCAGGCTGCTGGCCCACACGCCCGTGGCGTTGATGACGGCGCGGGCGGTGACGTGCATCCGCGTCCCGGTGCGGGTGTCCTCGATGGTGGCGCCTTCGCGGTGCAGGCTGATCGCCCGGCAGCGGGGCAGGATGCGGGCGGACCGCGCCGCGGCCGCGCGCGCCAGACCGACGACAAGTCGCGCGTCGTCGCAGAGCTGCCCGTCCCAGGACAGGTGTGCTCCGCGCAGGCCCTCCGGCCGCAGTGCGGGCGCGATCGCACCCGCCTCGGCCGAGCCGAGCCTGCGCGTTCCCGGAAGGGTCCGCCGAGAGGTTCCGGCGCAGGTACGCAGCACGTCTCCGGCGCGAAGGCCGACCGCCGCGGCGCGCGCCTGCCAACGGCTGGTGTACGCCGTCGCCGGTAGCAGCATCGGCAAGGGGCGCGTCAGGTGCGGCGCAGTGCGGGTCAGCAGCAGGTGGCGCTCGGCGGCACTCTCGTAGGCGATGCCCACCTGGCCGTGTGCGAGATATCGCAGGCCACCGTGGACCAGCTTGGAGCTCCAGCGGGACGTGCCGTTGGCCAGATCGTGGGCGTCGACGGCGACCACGGACAGCCCACGGCTCGCGGCGTCGAGCGCCACTCCGGCGCCGGTGACGCCCAGCCCGACGACCAGGACGTCGACGGGCGCGCCGGCAACCAGTTCGGTGAGGTCACGTTCCCGGCGGGAGACGGTCAGCGAGGTGTTCACACGCCTCCTTGCGATGTAGTGACATTGAATGTCACTCTGTCACACATGAATATGGAAGGGGAAGCATCGCCCGTCGGATGGGCCCGCTGGGGCACCACGAAGAACGCGCAGGTGCTGCCGGAATCCGCTTCGACGCTGCTGGCGCAGGTCCTCGAACTGGCACCCCCGCCGCCGGTCGTACCGCTGGCCGAGGTGACGGTGCCGGACTGCGAGCTGGACGGCGCGGTCCTCGGCGCGTTGCGGCAGGCGCTGGGCGCCGGGCACGTGGTCACCACCCCTGACGCCCGGGCACGTCACGCGTCGGGCATGTCGACGCCAGACCTGCTCCGCCATCGACAGGGCCTGGTACGGGCGGCCCCGCAGGCCGTGCTGCGCCCGGCCGACCACGCCGAGGTGGTGTCCATCCTCGACATCTGCTCCCGGTTCGGGGTAACCGTTGTCCCCTTCGGTGGTGGCACCTCGGTCGTGGGCGGGCTGACGCCGTCCGCGGCGCGGCACGTCGCCGTCGACCTGAGTCGGCTGAGCGACGTCGTCGCCGTCGACCCGACGTCGCGGACCGCCACGCTGCAGGCCGGGCTACGCGCCCCCCGGGCCGCCGAGCTGCTCGCCGAGCACGGGTTCACCCTCGGCCACGTCCCGCAGTCCTACGAGTACGCCACCATCGGTGGATTCGCCGCCACCCGGTCATCCGGCCAGGCGTCGGCCGGCTACGGCCGCTTCGACGACATGGTCATGGCGCTGACGGTCGCCACGCCCCGGGGCACCGTACGGGCCGGCCGCGCCCCCGCGTCGGCCGCCGGTCCCGATCTGCGGCAACTGTTCCTGGGCAGCGAGGGGACGCTCGGCGTCATCACCGACGTGACCGTCCGGATCCGACCACTACCGGCCCAGTCGCACTACGAGGGCTGGCGGTTCGAATCGTTCGCCGAGGGCCTGCATGCCGTGCGGCGGTTGGCACAGGACGGGCCGCAGCCCACGGTGCTGCGGCTGTCCGACGAGGTCGAGACGATGATCGGGGCGACCGGCGCCGGCCGCTCCGACGGCGGCTGCCAGCTGATCGCCGGGTACGAGGGCGCGGATGTCCGTTCCACCGTCGAAGCGGCCGCCGCCGTGCTGGCGGCGCACGGCGGCGTGCCACTGGGCGAAGAGGCGGGCCAACAGTGGGCGCGGCACCGGTTCGACGCCCCGTACCTGCGGGACGCGCTGCTCGACGCGGGGGCGTTCGCGGAGACTCTGGAGACCGCGGCGTACTGGTCGGCGCTGCCGGAGGTGCACGACCGGGTGCGGCAGGCGATCCTCGCGGCCTTGCCGGACGGTGCGCTGGTGCTGGCACACGTGTCCCATGTCTACGAGACCGGCGCGTCTCTGTACTTCACGGTGATCTGCTCCCCCGGACCGGATCCGGTCGACCGATGGCGAAAGGCGAAGGCAGCGGCCAGCGACGCGATCGCGGCCGCGGGTGCCACGATCAGCCACCATCACGGTGTCGGCGCGGACCACCGGGCCTGGTACGCCGCCGAGATCGGCGACGTCGCCGTCGACCTGCTCCGGGCCGTCAAGCAGCAGCTGGACCCGGCCGGCATCCTCAATCCCGGCATCCTGGTGCCGTAGGTGCGGTCCTTCGCAGTGATCCTCGGGCCCACCGCGCGCCGAGGACTGTCCCGCCTGATGCCGGTGGCCCATCTGCTCCGCGGCGCCGGCGCCCGGATCCGGGCCGAATACACGCAGACGGCCGAGCAGGCCCGCCAGCGCGCCACGGCGGCGGTGCACGGCGGTGAGGTCGTCGTCGCCGCGGGCGGCGACGGCACCATCCGCCTGCTCGCCGGAGCGGTCGCCGACACCGGCGGTCTGCTCGGCGTCATCCCCGCCGGCCGCGGCAACGACTTCGCCCGCCAGCTCGGGTTGCCGCACTCCCCCGAGGCGGTCGCGGACCTGCTGCTGCACGGACGACCACGGGACCTCGACGTCCTGCACGTCGCGGGGCAGACCATCGTCGGCAGCGTCTATGTCGGCGTCGACGCGGCGGCCAACGAACTGGCCAACCGGTCACGTCTGCCCGCAGCGCTCGTGTATCCCACCGCCGGGCTGCGGGCACTGCTGCGCTGGCCGCGCACCCGGTACACGATCACCGTCGACGGCCGGACCGAGCACCGGCACGCCTACACGGTGGTGATCGCCAACTGCGGGTACTACGGCGGTGGCCTGCACGTCGCACCGGCGGCGCAGCCCGACGACGGGACCTTGGACGTCGTGGTGATCGGCCACGCCCCGAAGGTGCTGTTCCCGATAGCGCTGCGGCAGATGCGCACCGGCCGGCACGTACGGCGCGGGCACGTCTTCTCCTACCGTGGCACGTCGGTCACCGTGCGCGCCGACCGTCCGATGACCGTGTACGGCGACGGTGATCCCGTCGGTCGCGCCGACGAGGTAACCGTCGAGGTCCGCCCGCAGGCACTGCACGTCATCGCCGGCTAGGTCCCGTCGGGCCCCGGCTTCGGCATCCGGATCATGTCGGTGGTGAGCACCAGAATGGGTGGCATGAGTGACCAGGTGCAGTTGAGGGATGTCGAAGAAGCCGATCTGGAGGCGTTCCACCAACAGGAAAACGATCCCGAGTCGGTCCGTCGGTCGAGGTTCACCCCGCGCGACCGGGAGACGTTCATGAAGCACTGGGCGACGAAGGTCCTCGGCGATCCCGGTGTCTTCGTGCAGACGGTGACCGTCGACGGTGCCACGGCCGGCAGCATCGTGGCCTGGTGGATCCAGGACCAACGGTTCATCGGCTACTGGCTCGACCGCCAGTACTGGGGTCGGGGTGTGGGGACCAAGGCGTTGCGGCTGTTCCTGGGCCGGGAGAAGACCCGGCCGCTCTACGCGGACCCGGTCGGCACGAACACCGGCTCGGTCCGCCTGCTGGAGAAGCTCGGCTTCCAGCAGATCGACACCGTGCGTCACGGAGAAGACGAGCACGTCCTGCTCATGCTGGCCAGTCACACCGGTGCGCCGATCGGACCTCAGGACCCGCGAGACAACCCCTAGCCCGGCTCCAGGTAGCCGTCGACCAACAGCGCCAACTCCCGGTCGAACTCGGCAACCGGCACGTCGTCCGCGACCGTGCGCACGGACAGCACGAAGGACTGTGTGGTCAGGAAGACGGCGCGTGCCATGACCTCGGGCCTGCCGGGCCGGACGGAGCCGTCCTCGTGCCCGGCGGCCAGCGCCGCCGTGAGGAACCGCAGCATCTCGTCCTGGCCGTTGCCCCGCCGGTCGAGAAGGTACGGGAGCAGCACCTCCGGATCGACGTCACGGATCTTGCACAGCAGCGGGTGTTCCCGTAGCTCCCGCGCCACCGCCACCACCCGCGACACCAGGCGGGACCGGCCCGAGCCGTCTGTCTCGGCGGCCGCGGCGGCCATCAGCACCTGATGCCACTCCCGGCTCATCAGGTCCCCGATCAGGGACTGCACGTCCGGCCAGCGCCGGTAGACGGTCATCCGCGACACGCTGGCGCGCCGCGCCACATCCGTCATCGTCGTGCGACGTACGCCGTAGGCCAGCACGCAGTCACGGGCAGCGTCGAGAACCGTGTCGTCGACGGTGCGCTCGCCGGACTGGCTCACCTCCACCACGCGGATTGTCTATCACAGGGGCGATGTGTCCAGAGCCATCCGTGCGTTATGACGGCCGCCCGCCGAACGCCCAGTTGTGCACCTCGATGTCGGCGTACCGGCCCGGGGTCAGGACGGCACGCGCCCTGTCCGGGTCCGGCGCCCGGACCAGCGCCGCCGTACCCAGCCAGGTTGTGTTGTCGTCAGACAGCAGCGGCCCGTACGCGATCAGCTCGTCCCGGTCGGGCGGCACGGCGAGATCGGCGGCCTGCCCCGCGCCGAGCCCGAGCACCAGGTACCGGCTGCCACCCGTCCGGCCTCCGGAGAAGTCCCACATGGTGCGGCCCAGCGTGTTGCGCCACCGGCGCAGCAGCACATCCCGGTACACGCCCGCCTGGTAGTTGGGCTCGTCGAAGGCGAACGCGCGGGCGGCGGCAGCATCGGGGAGGTCGATGATGTGCACGCTGCCGGTGGGCGTGTCACCGTCCTCGGCGAAGGTCGGGCCGCGCGCGATCATCTCTTCCGCGTACCGATCCATGTACGACCAGTGCTCCGCCAGCAGCTCGTCGCGCAGTGCCAGGGAGTCGTGCCGGTCGCGGTGGTAACAGAAGAACTCCATGCCCCAAGTCTTGACCAGTGCCCGACAGCGATGCGTGTCGGGCCGCGATGGCGCTGTGGCGGCTCAGCGCACCGCGGCATCGGTACGAGGTTCGGGGCTTCCGACGTCCTGCAGGTGGCGCAGCCCCTCCGCCCAGGAGCGGCCCAGACTGGTTTCGTGGTAGCTGATGTCGTGCTCGGCGCAGAACCGTTGAATCAATGGCCGGGCGCGGCCCAGGTTGGGGCACGGCATGCTCGGGAACAGGTGATGTTCGATCTGGTAGTTCAAGCCACCCAGAGCGGCGTCGAGGAGCCGCCCGCCACGGACGTTGCGGGAGGTGAGCACCTGCCGCCGCAGGTAGTCGAGGTTGTCGTCGGCGCCGAGGATCGGCATGCCCTTGTGGTTGGGGGCGAAGGAGCAGCCGAGGTAGAGGCCCAGCAGGCCCTGGTTGACGACGATGAACACGACCGCCTGCGCGGGGCTCAGGACCAGGAACACGGCGGCGAGGTAGCCGCCCAGGTGCAGGGCCAGCAGCCCGGCTTCGGCGGGTCGACGCGCGAGGCGACGTGGGCTGAAGACGGCGCGGAGGCTGATGGCGTGCAGGTGCAGGCCCTCCAGCAGGAGCAGCGGGAAGAAGAGAAACGCCTGGTGACGGACGAACAGTGCGGCCAGGCCACGCTGTCGCCGGGCCTGGTCGGTGGTGAACGACAACGGCGCCACGGAGATGTCCGGGTCCTTGCCTTCGGTGTTCGGGTGGGCGTGGTGCCGGTTGTGCTTGTCTACCCACCAGCCGTAGCTGATCCCGGTCAGGAGGTTGCCGTGCACGATGCCGATCAGGTCGTTGGCCCGGCGCGAGCGGGCTATCTGCCGGTGTCCGGCATCGTGGCCGATGAACCCGGCCTGCGCGATGACCACCGCGAGGGCTACTGCCACTGCGAGCTGCCACCACGATTCGCCCAGTCGAGCGAACAGGACCCACAGGCCGGCGAAGGAGCCGACGACGAGGCCGATCCGCAGCGCGTAGTAGCCTGGCCGTCGATCGAGCAGACCCGCTGCGCGGACCTGCCGGGAAAGGTCTGCGTAGTCGCTGCCCCGCTGGCGGTCGACGCCGAGACTGATGTCGCTCACTTTGCAGCTCCCGCTGGTCCCTGTCCGCCGGATCTCTCTGCGGCGTCGGCTCGACCAGCCGGTCAGGCGGGCCATGAGCTGTTGACTCTTCTGCTGCGTGCTGGGTTTGGCCGCCTGGCGGCCGGCTCCCGCTGGATCAGATTACGCCTCCGTGGGTCGTTGGGCAGGCCGTTGAACAGCTTGCGCCGGAAGGGATTACGCGGATTACGCGGGACCGCGGGCCGGGCGCCGGCGGCGAAGATCGATCTCCGCTTCGGGCCGAGCATTTGTCTAGCGCCGACCCTACATGCCTGACTAAAGTCAGCTATATGAGATCGGAGTTCGTCGCCGCAGTGCGGCGTTTCAACCGGACGGTCACCCAGCGAGTGGGGGCACTCGACGACGAGTACATGGCCTCCGGACGCCCCCTCGCGCAGGCCCGGCTGCTGTGGGAGATCAGCCCCGACGGGGCCGAGGTGGCCGCGCTACGGGCCCGACTCGGGCTGGACTCGGGTTACCTCAGCCGGCTGCTGCGTGCCCTGGAAAATGACGGGCTCGTCACCGTCGGACCGGCCGACCAGCTCGGCGGCGACGCACGGGTACGGGTCGCCGCGCTCACCGGAGCCGGGCAGGCGGAGTGGGCCAAGCTCGACGAGCGCTCCGACGAGTTCGCCTCGGCTATCCTCGCACCGCTCACCGAGCCACACCGCGAACGGCTCGTCGCGGCGATGGCCCAGGTCGAGCGGCTGCTCATCGCGTCGATGGTGGTCATCGAGCCCTGCCCGCCGGGTGACCCCCGCGCCCGGGCATGCGTGCGCGCCTACGCCCGGGACATCACCCGGCGGTTCGACGGCGGGTTCGATCCGGCACTGAGCAACCCCGTCCACGACGAGGAGCTCATCCCGCCCGCCGGCGTGTTCCTGCTCGCCACCCTCAACTCCGAGCCCGTCGGCTGCGGCGCGGTCAAACTCCACCCCGACGCACCCGCCGAGATCAAACGGGTCTGGGTGGCAGACACCGTGCGCGGGCTCGGCATCGGCCGGCGGATACTGCGCGACCTGGAGCGGTACGCCGGCGAGCGGGGCTGGACCACCGTCCGGCTGGACACGAATCGAAATCTCACCGAAGCGATCGCGATGTACCACGCGGCCGGGTACCAGGAGATCGAGCCGTACAACAACGAGCACTTCGCGCACCACTGGTTCGAAAAGCAGCTTGATCCGCCAGGGCTGCCGGGAGAACAACCACCTCAGCGGACGAGCCCGAGGCGGGAATCACGCCGCGATCCGTGAGCATGCGCCGGCAACGGGTATCGCAGGTGACGCGACACCGGGACGCGAAGCCGTCCGACGCCGTATGCGTCACCCGGTGCCGCCCGCTATCGGACCGGGAGGAACGATCATGAGAAAGACCGAGCTGGCCGACGGTGGCCGGCGGGTCGTGGTGGTCGCTGTGGACAAGGGTGAGGACGCGGTGGCCGCCATCCACCAGGCGGCAACCCAGAGCGATATCCGCGGCGCGCGGGTCACCGCTGTCGGCGGGTTCCACTCGGCCGAGGTGGGCTACTTCGACCGCGAGAGGCGTGACTACGTCCGCATCCCCGTGGACGAACAGGTCGAGGTCCTGTCTCTGCTGGGCGACATCGCGGATGACCGCGGCAAGATCGCCCTGCACGTGCACACCGTCCTCGGCCGCCGGGACGGCACGACCGTCGGCGGGCACCTCATGCGGGGTGAGGTCTGGCCGACGCTGGAGGTCATCATCACCGAGGTCGGCGCCAGCCTCACCAAACAGATTGATCCAGAGACCGGCCTCGCCCTGCTCCCGGCAACCACCTACGGGCCACCAACCGCTGCGTGAAATCGCACTGCCCGGTGCGGCGGCAGTTGCAGCGGTGGGGCGTCATGCCTCCGGCCTCAGCGCGCGGCGCCGCCCGGTCGACCCGGGGCGGTCCCGGAGGGCCGGTGACCGACGCGTGGAGCCCGCACCACCGAAGAGTTGCCCGATCCTGGGCGGAATTCCCGTGCCGCACTGGCCACCGCGTCGTCCGGATCGCGCTCAAGTGCGTGCCGGATGTGCGCCGGGATGACCTCGGACTTCGCCATCGCCAGGCGGACCTGCACCGAACGGTCGTCAACCAGGAGTTCCAGATCCGCCTCGTCCAGCTCGACCGCACGGACCAGCGCGGCACGGACGTCGACCACGGGGTCCTGGGCGAGCGCGCGGCGCTGCTCAGCCGTGGTCCGCGGGTTGCGGGCGACCCCCTTGCGTACGCGTACGGTGCGATCGGCCAGCAGAGCGGTGATCACATCCGGATCGTGGCTGTGGGTGGCGAGTCGTTCCCGTACCTCGGGTGAGACGTCGTCGATCAGCTTGGCGGCCAGCTCGGGCTCCAGCTCCCGCGTCTCCGCGAGGAGACCACGAAGCTCCTTGTCGGGTGCCTCTGACATCACACGGCGAACGGACTCGTCGCAAGCCGGGTTGCCGGCGACCGCCCAGCGGACCCACCGGTCGGCGTCCTTGACCAGTCGCAGGAGATTGGCGATCGAGGTCGAGGGGTTTCTCGCCACGGCCTCCCGGACGTCACGATCGGGGTCCCGGGTCAGCGGGCGCAGTGCCTGCGCGGGTGCGTCAATCCGGACCGCGACCGCCTTACGGACCACGGGCGACGGGTCGGACGCCAGGTCGAAAAGGGTCATCTGTGGCGTTGCGGGGTCCTGTGCGAGGGCGAGCCGCGCGTCGGCGCCACCACCGATCTCCCGGTAGGCGGTGGAACCTGACCCGTTGTGACGGTCGGGCCCGCCGACGTCCTGCTGCTTTGCCATGGGTCCAATCATGTCACGGGCTGACCGGGGGCAACGCGAGCCTGACCAGCGCCTCGATCTGGCCGAGGGAGTGCGTCAGCCGGTGGTGGGCTGGTCAGACCGCCGAGCATGACCTTGATCGCCTTCGCTCGGGCTACGTCGCTGTCCGCGCTGAGGGTCATCCTGCCGAAGGCGGCGATGTCCCCGGCGGTGATGCCGGGTCGGGCGGCCGAGACACCGGCGTGCCGACGACCGACCGGCACAGCCGGGCAGTACGTCGACAGTGGACGTGGGTACGATGCCAGCGATCCACACAGGATGACATTTCTTGAGGGGAGCCTCGCATGGCTAGCCTGGAATCCGAACTCGCCGCGAAGCTTCAACCCGACGTGCCGCACGCGGCACGGATCTGGAACTACTGGATGGGCGGCAAGGACAACTTCCAGTCCGACCGGGCGGCCGGTGACGGTGTGGCCGAGGTCTACCCGGAGATCGTCCTCATGGCGCAGCATTCTCGCCGGTTCCTGGTGCGAGCCGTACGATTCCTGGCCGCCGAGGCCGGCATCCGCCAGTTCCTAGACATCGGCACCGGCCTGCCCACCATGCAGAACACCCACGCGGTCGCCCAGGAGGTCGCGCCCGAGTCGCGGATCGTCTACGTGGACAACGACCCGATGGTGCTCGTGCACGCCCGGGCACTGCTGGCCAACACGACCTCCGAGGGCGTCACCAACTACGTGCCCGCCGACTACCACGACCCCGAGAAGATTCTCACCGAGGCGGCGGCGACGCTGGACTTCAGCCAGCCCATCGCCGTGATGTACATGGGCGTGATGGGCTACGAGCCCGACATCAACGTCGTGCGCTCGATCGTCCAGCAGACGATGAACGCCACCGCCTCCGGCAGCCACCTGGTGCTGTGGGACGGCACCGACACCAGCCCGGCGGTGGTCTCCGGCGCTGCGCGGCTGGCCGAGAGCGGGGGTGTCCCGTACATCCTGCGCAGCCCCCAGGAGCTGGCGAGCTGCTTCGAAGGGCTGACAATGGTGGAGCCCGGCCTGGTGCCGATCCCGCTGTGGCGGCCGGACGAGCCCGACGCACAGGCAATCGACGCGTACGGCGCAGTGGCCCGCAAGCCCTGACCGTTCACCTTCGGTCCGGGAGCCCGGGCCGGTCTCGCACCGGCCTGGGTTCTCGTCAGGTCGATCTCCCTACCCGGGCAGGGAGATCGACCTGCGATTGATGTAGACGACCTGGGCGGCGAAGGCCAGCAGAGCCAACACGCTGCCGACGCCGATCGCGAGCCCGGACGACAACCCGGCAAGTCCGACCAACAGCGTGACCACGAGCCCCGCCAGCAGTGCGTTCACGGCACCGACCAACGCCGCCGTCGTCAGCAGCATCTGCGCTCGCCCGGGCGTGTTGCCAACCGCCGCCCAGGTCGCCTGCGTGGTGACCTCGCCCTGCACCGCGTCGGCGAAGAACTTGTGATCGCCGGCCAGTCGGCGGTGGTAGTAGGCCCGGATGCGTTGGATCCGCGCGAGATCCAGCTCGTTCTCCACCATGTTCTGCACGAGCCGCAGGAACGTGAGCATTCCGGTGATCACCAGCGTCGGCAGCACCGCCCCGAGGTACGGACGGACGAGCGCGGCGTTACTGGCAACGAAGCCGAGCCCGATCAGCGCGGCAGAGAGCATGGACAGGAAGATCGTCGCCCGGCCCACCGACTCGGTGATGGTCGCGCTGCGCGAGGTCTGCAGCACGAAATGCTCGGTGGTGAGGGCGCTGAGCAACGCCTGTTCGCGTTCGCCGTCGTCCATGCACCTCACCGTCCGTGACTGACCGGGGTCATCGTCACGATACGAGCTTCGGGAACGGCCGGACGGAAAACCGACGGTCATGCGCGGGACATTGAGCGTCGCCACCGCGACGCCGCCCGGCCGACCGAGACGCTGGGCCGACTCAGGAACTGGGCAACACCTGGTCAGTGGTGCTGGCCCCGGCGGAAGCGATCGGCTCGCGCAGCGGAATGCCTCGCAGATTGAGCACCATGACGAGGCCGACGCCGACGACCAGGGCGATATCAGCGACATTGCCGACAAAGAATCCGGCGTAGTCGATGAAGTCCACAACGTGTCCCCGGGCGAAACCCGGCTCGCGGAAGAGACGGTCCAGCAGATGCGTCGCCGCACCGCCGAGCACCAACCCCAACGCCACCGCCCAGGGCCGCGAGGTGACCCGCCGCGCCACGACCGTCACCCCGACCACCGCCGCAGCCGCGGTGATCGAGAAGATCCAGGTGGACCCGGAGCCGATGGAGAAGGCGGCACCGGGGTTGTAAACCAGTCGCAGTTGCAGCAGGTCACCGACGACGGAGATGGTCTGGCCGGCGGACAGCGTGGACTGGACCCAGTACTTGGTGGCCTGGTCGGAGACGAGCACCAGGGCAGCGATCATCACAACGGCGCGGAACACACCGGAACCCTAACGGGTCGCCTCCAGAGCACACCAACGATGACCGTCAGGCGGTGGGGCGGTAGGTAGCGATGATCACGCCGGTTGTCGTCGGTACGGCCTCGACCAGTTCCAACGTGCCGTACGCGTCCTCACCCTCGGCGAACAGCTTCATCCCGGTGCCGAGCGTGAGTGGGTGGATCGACAGCGTGTAGACGTCGACCAGGCTGGCTCGGGCCAGCGACCGCACCAACTCGCCGCTGCCGAGCACGATCAGGTCGCCTTCGACGTCGCGCTTGAGCGTGGCCACGGCGTCGGCCGCGTCGCCTTCGAGCAGGGACGAGTTCTCCCAGGGCAGCGGCTCGGCCAGAGCGCGCGAGGCGACGTACTTGCGCCTCCGGTTGAGGACATCGGTGTACGGGTTACCGTCGGTCTGCTTCGACCAGAAGCCGTAGAACTGCTCGTAGGTGCGGCGGCCGAAGAGCATCCCGCCACCCTCGCTCATGCCCTTGCCCATCGTCTCGGCCATGACCTGGTCGGCATACGGGCGGGCCCAGCCGCCGTACGGGAAGCCTCCCCGCGTGTCCTCGTCGGCCCCGCCCGGCGCCTGCATGACCCCGTCGAGTGTCACGTTCTGGACCACGACGACCTTGCCCATGGTGCTCTCCTCGCGTAAGCGGCCGGCCCTTCGCCGGCATCTCACCAGCTACACGAACGACCCGCCCCCGGATCGACAACACCGGGAAAGCCACCTTGCCCGCAACTGTTGCGTCGCTTCGACCGACGGATCCGACGCCCGGCCAGCCTTCTCCCGCGCCTGGTAACGCAGCAGGTCGTGCCTCGCGCCCTACCTGGCGTCGGCCATTGCCGACGCGAACCAGCCGGTGATGGTGGTGGGGTGGGTGATCGCAGTGCCCACCACCACCGCCCACGCGCCGGCCCGCAACGCCTGCGCCGCCTGCGCCGGCGTGTGGATCCGGCCTTCCGCGATCACCGGCACGTCGATCGCGGTGGCGAGCTGGGCGACCAGATCCAGGTCCGGACCGGGCTGCTTGCTGGTGTACGACGTGTAGCCGGCCAGGGTGGTGCCCACCAGGTCGGCGCCCGCCGCGGCGGCGGCGATTCCCTCGGCGAGGGTGGAGCAGTCGGCCATCACCATGGCTCCGGTCTGCTCGTGCACGGCGGCGACGGTCTCGGTGAGGGACCGGCCGTCGGGCCGTGGTCGAGCGGTGCCGTCGAGCGCGACGATGTGCGCACCGGCCCGGGCGACGGCCAGCGCGTGGTCGAGCGTGGGAGTGATGAAGACGTCGTCGTCCCCGTCCTTCCACAGCCCGATCAGCGGGAGGTCAACCGCGTCCCGGATGGCCGCGATGTCCGCCAGGCCCTGGGCGCGGATGCCCGCGGCTCCGCCCTGGACGGCGGCGAGGGCGACCCGGCGCATCGTGTCCTGGTCCCGCATCGGCTCACCGGGATACGCCTGGCACGAGACGACCAGCCGGTGGCGGAGCTGCGCGATCAGTGTGTTCATGCCAGGGCCTCCCAGGCCAGCGAGGCGGCACCGAGAAGTGGAGCGTGCGAACCGAGGGCCGAGGCCAGGACGGGCACGTCGTCCAAGCTGGGCAACGTCTCCCGCTTCACCGCGTCACGAAGTGCCTGCCACCAGAGCTCGCCCAGGCCGGTGACACCGCCGCCGATCACGACCGCGTCGGGGTCGAGCATGTTGACCAGCCCGCCGACGGCCGAGCCGACAGCGGCCCCGCCCAGCAGGATGATCTCTCTGGCCGTCTCGTCGCCGTCTTCGGCGAGTGCGGCCACGGACCGCAGGTCGTCGACCGGCTGACCGGTGCGCCGCGCGTACTCGTTGGCGAGGCCTGGCCCGGAGGCGATCGCCTCCAGGTGGCCCTGTCCGCCGCAGGTGCAGGGCAGTGACCCGGCGTACGGGGAGGACTGGTGACCGGCGTGGCCGGCCGCGGAGTGCGCGCCGGCGAGCACGGTGCCGCCGACGACGAACGAGGCGCCGATGCCGGTGCCGACGGCGATGAAGAGCACCGTTTCGCACCCGGCCGCGATGCCGTGGCGCGCCTCACCGAGGGCGTGCGCGTGCACGTCGTTGATGACCGTGACGGGCAGCCCCAGCCGCTGGTGCAGGGTGCCCCGCAGATCCGTGCCGGCCCAGCCGGTCAGGACATCGGTGGCCGAGAGCACCCGGCCCGTCCGGCTGTCGATCACCCCGGCGCTGCCGACCCCGAGAGCCCGGACGGCCGTACCCGCCGACTTCGCCATCAGTTGGCCGACAAGGCCGGCGGCGGTGTCGAGTACGGCGGACGCCCCCGTCCTGCCCGGGGTTGCGGCGGTGACGCGGTCGACGACCTTCCCCTGCCTGGTCACGATGGCGGCCGCCGTCTTGGTGCCCCCGATGTCGAGCGCGGCGACCGCCTCGACGGAGACCGCGCTGGGCTTGCTTGCCTCGGTCATGGTCAGAGGAGCCCCGCCAGTTCCAGCTGGGTACGCACGCGGGCCGTCTCGTCGGCGTCGAGCGGTCGCATGGGAAGTGACACCGCGTTGGTGGCGATGACACCGAGCAGGGCCAGTGCGGTCTTGAACGCGCCGACACCCCTGGTCGCTCCTGCCGACGTGGCGGGGTCGGCCGCGTCGACGATGCGGAACAGTCGGGTCAGGCGGTCCTGCTCACGGCGGGCGGCCTCCCAGTCGCCGCCGATGCTGGCCTGGTGGAGTCGCACGTAGCCGGCCGGGTCCACGTTGCCCAGCCCGGGGACTGAGCCGGAGGCGCCGGCCAGCATCATCGCGTCGACGACCACCTCGTGCCCGGTCAGCAGACTGAAGCCGCTGTCCGGCGCCTGGTCCGCGATCGACAGCACCAGCTGGCGGAAGGCGACATCGTCTCCGCTGGAGTCCTTGACACCGGCGAGGACCCCTTCCGCCGCCAGACGGGTCAGCAGGTCGGTGGAGAGCTTGGTGTGCACGCAGACCGGAATGTCGTACGCGAGCAGGGGCAGCTCCGCCGCCGCGGCGATCGACCGGAAGTGCCGCTCGATCTCGTGGGGGCCGACGATGGCGTAGAACGGGGCGGTCGCGACCAGCGCGTCAGCTCCCAGCCGCGTCGACGCCTCAGCCCGGTCGAGGACCCGGCGGGTGGTCGGCTCGATGCAGCCGGCGATGACGGGGACGGCACCTCCGACGGTCTTCACGACGGTCTCGAGAGCCTGGTCCCGTTGCCGGTCGGTGAGGAAGACGGTCTCGCCCGAGCTGCCGAGCGCGAAGATGCCGTCGACGCCGGCGCCGAGCAGCCGCTCGACGAGCCGTTCGAGGGATCTGACGTCGACCTCGCCCTCCTCGGTCAGGGGGGTGACGGTCGGCGGAACGACTCCGGCGAACCGCGGGGCTGAGGTGCTCACGCTGTCTCCTCGACATGTAGGGGGGTGCTGCGACCCGTCACCGCGCTGGCGAGTTCGACCAGCTCGGCGTTGCTGGTTCCGGCAGGAACGGGGTGGTAGCACCGGAACTCGTGGAAGTCGCCGCCGTCGGCGTTCGCGCCCTGGACCGTTGGCATCTCGGTGGCGCACACGTCGGTGGCGTTCCAGCAGCGGGTCCGGAACGGGCATCCGCTGGGCGGTCGGGTGGCGGATGGGACAGGGCCGACCAGTGGGATGGGGTCGATGGGCGAGAGCAGACCCGGTGTGGCGGAGAAGAGCGCACGGGTGTACGGATGCTGAGCCCCCTCGGGCAGCAGGGCGGCCGGCGCCTGCTCCACGATCCGGCCGAGGTACATCGTGACGACGCGGTCACTGATCCTCTTGACGGTCTGGATGTCGTGGGAGACCAGGACCATGGCCAGACCGAGCCGGTCCTTGAGGTCCAGCAGCAGATTGAGGATCTGGGCCCGCACCGAGACGTCGAGGGCGCTGGTGGGCTCGTCAGCGATGACCAGTCCCGGTTCCAGCGCCAGCGCGCGGGCGATGGACACCCGCTGGCGTTGACCTCCGGAGAGCTGGCTCGGCAGGACGTCTGCGACCGAGCGGGGTAGGCCCACCAGGGTCATCAGCTCGGCGACCCGCTCCTCTCGCTGTTCCCTGGTGCCCCGGCGGTGCACGTCGAGCGGGTCGCGCAGGATGTCGCGTACCGCCATTCGCCGGTTCAGCGACGTGGCGGGGTCCTGGAAGATCATGCCGACGCCGGCGCCGATGTGCTGGCGCCGTTCCGCGGCGCTCATCGACCACACGTCCTTGCCGGCGAAGGAGACCGTGCCGCTCGTCGGCCGCTGGAGCCCGACCAGCACCTTGGCCAGAGTGGACTTACCGCAGCCAGACTCACCGACGATGCCGACGGTCTCCCCCGCGCTGATGGTCAGGTCCGCACCGGTGAGCGCGTACACCCGCTCACGGTTGAACATGCCACCCCCACGGATGCGGTGAACCACGTGCACGTCGCTCAGCTCGGCGATCGGCTGTCGCGGGGCTGTCGCGCTCATCGGGCCAGCTCCTTCTCGCTGACGGGTACGGCCGGGTGGTGGCAGGCGTACCCATGGGCGGCAGTGCCCTCCAGGCGGGGTGCCGTGTCGCGACAGACCCGGGTGGCCATGGGACAGCGATCGGCGAACCGACATCCCGGTGGGAAGTCGGCCGGCGACGGCACGACCCCGCGGATCTGGGTGAGCCGCTCCGCGCCGGTCTCGAGGGAGAGGACGGATCCGAGGAGCCCACGGGCGTAGTGGTGCGCCGGCGCCTCGATCACGTCGGCGGTGACGCCGGTCTCGACGATCTGCCCGCCGTACATGACGACGACGCGGTCCGAGACGTCACTGACCAGAGCGAGATCGTGGCTGACCAGGATCAGGGCGAAGCCCAACTGCTCCCGCAGTCGCAGCAGCAGCTCCATCACCTGCGCCTGGATCGTGACGTCGAGCGCGGTGGTCGGCTCGTCGGCGATGATGAGGCGCGGATCCCGGGACAGGGCCATCGCGATCACCACTCGTTGCCGCTGCCCGCCGGACAGCTCGTGGGGGTAGGCCGCGAGCGTGCGCTGCGGGTCCAGACCCACCAGCCGCATCAGTTCGTCGGCCGACCGGGTGCCACCGCGGCGGATCATCTGCGCCAGTTGTGTCCCGATGCGCAGTGCGGGGTTCAGAGCCGAGAGGGCGTCCTGGTAGACCATCGCGATCTCGCGCCCCATCAGGGCACGGCGCCGCTTCGCGTTCAGGGACAGCAGGTTGGTGCCCTGGAACGAGACCTCCCCGCGCACCCTGGCCCCCTGCGGCAGCAGCCCCATGACGGCGAGGGCCGTCAGGGACTTGCCCGAGCCCGACTCCCCCACCAGGCCGACGACCTCGCCGGGACGGACGTCGAAGGAAAGTCCGTCGACGATGTCGACGCCCTGATGGCGCCCCTCGAAACCGATCGACAGGTTCTTGATCTCAAGGACGGGCTGGCCCTGCGGGAGGGGACGGGCCCGCTCGCGGAGCCGCTGCGCCGCCACCGTGAGACCGGGCAGACTCACGACCTCGCCGACGCCCGGCTGCGCCTGCTCCAGCGCGTCGCCGGTCGACACGTTGGTGGCGCGCCGTGCCGCCGGGGCGGCCCAGGCGTCGGACACCCCTTCGGAGAGCACGTTCAGGGCCAGCACGGTCAGCAGGATCAGCAGGCCGGGGAAGAACGTCGCCCACCATCCACCGATCTGCACCATCTCCTTGCCGAAGGCGATCACCGAGCCCCACGAGGAGGCCGCCTCCTGCGGGGCCAGCCCACCACCGATGAAGGAGAGGGACGCCTCGAAGACGATGGAGTCGGCGACCATGACGGTGACGAAGACCAGAATGGGCGCGGCGCAGTTGCGCAGGACGTGTCGCCAGAGGATGTGCGGTCGACGGGCGCCGATGATCCGTTCGGCCGCCACATAGTCCTCGCGATACTGCGACAGCACGTTGGCGCGGACGATGCGCGCGACCGACGGGGTGAAGACGAATCCGATCGCGATCACGAGGACCAGCAGGCTGTTCTTGCCGAAGGAGATGATCAGCAGGGCGGAGAGCACGATGGCGGGGAAGGCCATGACGACGTCGAGGCAGCGCATCACCACCTCGTCGACGGCGGTCCGGCCGGTTCCGGCCAGGGCGCCGAGGATCGAGCCGGCCAGCAGGGCGAGGCCTGCCGCGCCGAAGCCGACGATCAGGGACCGCCGGGTGCCCGCCACCAGCCGCGAGAAGACATCCCGCCCGAGCTTGTCCAGACCGAACCAGAAGTCGCCATTCGGGCCGGTCAGCGCCGGGCCGAGCCCGGTCTGGGTGGGGTCATGCCGGACGAGGATCGGGGCGAAGATGCCCACCAGGACGATGAGCAGGACGAAACCAAGCGCGAGCCGGGCAGTGAGGCCGAGCCGTTTGAAGGCGACGCCGGGGCGGGACAGCCGGGCGACGAGTGTCTGACGCATCAGTGGCCTCCGCGCAGTCGAGGGTTGGCGAAGACGTAGAGGATGTCGACAACCAGATTCACGAGGACGAAACCGAGGGCGATCGTGAGGACGGTCCCCTGGGCGAGGGCGGTGTCGTTCTGCTGCACCGCGCTCATGATCTGGGTGCCCATGCCCGGCAGCGAGAAGATGGCCTCGATGACGACCGTGCCTCCGATGAGGTAGCCGATGCGCAGGCCCAGCGCGGTGAGCGGATTGACGAGCGCGTTACGCAGCACGTTGCGTCCGATCACCACTCGGGGCGGCAGTCCGGCACCCATCGCCGTCCGGACGTAGTCCTTGTCGAGTTCCTCGACCATCGACGTCCGCACGATTCTGGCGAGCGAGCACCCGACAGGTACGGCCAGAGCGAGTGCGGGCAGGGCGACGGACTGCAGCCAGAGGGAAACCGAGTCCGCGGGGTTGACGTAGCCACCGGTCGGGAAGATCGGGCGCCGGACCGCGAGCTCCTGGATGAGCAGGAGCGCCAGCCAGAACGACGGCGTGGCGATCCCGGCCATGGAAACGAACCGAATGACCTGGTCGGGCCAGCGGTCCCGGTACAGCGCGGCGGGGATGCCGAGGGCGAGCGCGATGACCAGCGCGCCCAGCACACCCATGACCGTCAGCTGGATCGTCAGCGGCAGGGCGGTGGCGATCTTGTCGGCGACCGGAACCGATGGCGGAAAGGTCATGCCCAGGTCGCCTCGGATCAGGTCACCCAGGAAGTGGAGATACCGCAGCGGCAGCGGGTCGTTGAGGCCGTTGGCGGCCTTGAACGCCGCGACCTGCGCGGGCGTCGCCTGGTCGCCGAGGACCGACAGCGCGGGGTCGATCGGCGAGAACTGCATGATCACGAAGACGAACAGCGTGATGCCCAGCACCAGGGGGATCAGGGTCAGGAGTCGTCGCGCGACCAGGCTCAGGACGGTCAGCATGGTTTCTCTTTCTCGTCGCGGGGCGCCGGGACGTCCCGCCCGGCCCACGGGTTGCGTGGGCCGGGCGGGACGCGGTCGGGCCGGGCCCCAGAGCGCAGGGTCAGCCGCTTCGGCTGGCGCCGAGGAAGTACAGGCCGGTGGTCGCGGCGCCCGAGAAGCCGGTGAGCTTGGCGGGGTCGTACGCGGTGACGACCTTGGTGTGCAGGATCGGGTAGAGCGGGGCCTCCTCGGCCGCCATGTCGAGGGCCTGCTTCCACAGGGTCTTCCGGGCCGCCTCGTCGGTGGTCTGGGCAGCCTTGTCGAGCAGCCCGACCATGGCCTTGCGGTCCGCCTCGTTCCAGCGGTAACGCTTCCCCGGCCAGGTCTCACCGGAGTAGAACCAGCGCATCAGCAGATCGGTGTCGACGCCGAAGACGCTGGGGTCACCGGTTGCCATCAGCACCCGGAAGGTGTCCTTCGGAACCACATCGCCGTAGATGGCCGCGGAGGGCACCGTGTTGAGGCTGGCGTTGACGCCGATCTTCTTCCACTGCTCGATGACCAGCGGAGCGACGTCCTTCACGACGGAGCTGTCCGTGGTGTCGAGCTGGAGCGTCAGGTTCGTGACGCCGGCCTCCTGGAGCAGGGCCTTGGCCTTGTCAGGGTTGTAGTCGTAGACCGTGGCGGCCTTCTGGTAGTCCTTGTTGCCCTCGTCGAGGTAGCTCGTCGCCGGGCTGCCGTAGCCGTTGAGCGCCGTCTTGATGACCGCGTCCTTGTCGATGGCGTAGTGCAGGGCCTGGCGTACCCGCTTGTCGTTGAACGGGGCCGCCGCCGTGTTGAACATGAGGAAGACCTGGTTGAAGGCCTGCTTCACGTCGACGGTGTACTTTTCCTTGATCGAGTCGACGTTCAGGTACGGCACCGACTCGATGGTCTGGACCCGACCACCCTGCAGGTCCGACACCCGGGCCGAGGCCTCCGTGGTGGTGTTCCACGTCATCGCGTCCACCGTGGCGCCACGGGAGCCGTTGTAGTTCGGGTTCTTGCTCAGCTTGATGCCGGATTCCTTCGAGGCGCTGTCCATCTTGAAGGGGCCGGAGCCGATCGGCGCGGTGTCGAAGGCCTTCGACGCGGCCGCGTCGGCCGTCTTCGCCTTCGGGACGATCTTGATGACCGCGATGCGCTCGGCGAACAGCGCGAACGGGTACTTCAGCTTGAACTCGGCCGTCGTCGCGTCCTTGGCGGTGACCGAGTCGATGAACGGGATGAACCCCTGCATCAGGGGCGGAGCCGCCGGGTCGGCCGGCTTCAGGACCCGGCTGAAGGACCAGGCGACGTCGTCGCCCGTGACGGGGGTGCCGTCGGAGAACTTCGCGCCGTCCCGCAGGGACACCGTGTACGTGAGTCCGTCGGCGCTGGCCACGGGATCGGCCTTCGCGAGAGCCAGGTACGGTTCGCGGGTGATCGGGTCGAGGTCGACGAGACCTTCGAAAGTGTGCTGGTTGACCGCCGTCGCGACCGCCGAGGAGGCGTTCGCGGGGTCGAAGCCGCTGGAGAGGGTGAAAGCCAGCGTCGCCTCGATCGTCTTTCCGCCCTTGCCGCCTCCGACGGCGTTCGTCGAGGCGGGGCCGCCGCTGCACGCTGCCAGCCCTAGCGCCAAGGTTGCCGCGCCAGCCGCCATGGCTAGCGAGCGAACTCGGCGCGGGGCCCCGAGTTGCCTCCTCAACGGCTTGTCGGTGGTGCTCACGTAAATGCCTCCATAGGCTCTGCATGCGCTCCGCGTGACAGCTCAGCGCTGCGGGGGGTAGAGGGTATGGGGTATGGGGTCTGACGTCTGACGTCTGATGCCGCTAGGCTGAGCGTGACAGATCCGTAAAGGAAGGGCAAGGGGCAGATGACGACGATTGACGCGAGCCCGCTACGCGGGCAGGAGCGCCCAGGTCCCCGTCGACAGGAGGTCGTGACAGGGATCAAGGAGTACATCCTGCGCAATCGCCTCAAGCCGGGAGACCTTCTCCCCACCGAGACGGAACTGTGCGAGGCCATCGGAGCCAGCCGGTCCAGCGTCCGCGAGGCGGTCAAGATCCTCTCCACTCTCGACATCGTCGAAGTGCGACACGGCCACGGCACGTTCGTCGGCCACATGTCCCTCAACGCCCTCGTCGAAAGTCTGGCTTTCCGCGGCCTGCTGAGCGCCGAGGAAGACCACCAGGTGCTGGGCCAGGTCGTGGATGTCCGGCAGACCCTTGAGCAGGGCCTCGCCGCGGACATCATCAAGGTCCTCGACGCGGAACACCTCGCAGACCTCTCCGCGCTCGCCGACCAGATGGCGGATCTCGCCGCCCAGGACAAGGACTTCCTCGAGGTCGACAGGGCCTTCCACCTGAAGCTGATGGAGCCCCTGGGCAACGACCTGATCCTCCAGCTGACCGAGGCGTTCTGGCAGGTACAGGCCATCGTCGCCCCTACCCTGCGCACCCAGCCGGAAGACCGGGTGATCACCGCACAGCGGCACCGGGCGATCGTCGACGCGATCACCGGAGGCGATCCGGCGGTCTTGCGGTCCGCCATCGCCGACCACTACGCGCCCGTCCGCGCGAGCCTCGCACGCTCCGTCCAGCCCTGAGCCAACCGATCACCCAGCAGCATCGCCCTGCCGTCCGCCGCCCCTAGCCGTCGGACGGCGGACGGCGGACGGCGTGACTGCGCACCCATCGCCAGCGGTGGCCGACGCCGCCAGAAGCAGCCGGTCCTGAGCTCAGGGTGAGCCGATTCCACCGTGCTCCCGGCTTGGCGGCCATCCCGATTCGGCGCCGCCCCCTGCGCGTGGTGTGAGCTGGACGGCCGTGCCGAATCCGGTGCGAGGCTCCGGTGCGGAGCCAGTCGGTCCACAGCGGCCAGCAGTGGCAGGCCGGCCAGCTGCCGGCCCCACCGGCGGGGCGGCAGAGCCGTCCTCATGGCGTTCGTCGAGCGGATGACCGTGCGCGTGACCACGACCGCGCATGTTCATGCTCATCTATTGACGATCCTCGCGGTGCCCCCTACCGTCGTCTGACATCCGATGTCATATGTGTGACTCGATCCTCCGTTCCGCACCCCGTCCCCCGGAAGGAACTCCATGCCTCCTATCCGCGCAACACTGCGCCGAGCGGTAGCCGTCGTGGCCGCCGTCCTCGGCCTGGCCGCGGTTCTGCCCGCCACGCCAGCGCAGGCCGCTCCCGCCGGAGTGAACGCGACAGTCAGCGCCGACTGCACCACCGGCCGACTGAACCTGCTGCTCGACAACCGCAGCACCACGTCACAGGCCTTCACCGTCACCTGGGCCGGGCGCTCCGGCTCGCCGTGGACCAGGACGGTCACCGCCAACAGCAGCACCCAGTTGTACTGGACCCTGACGGCCGGCACGGCGTACACGCTGCGAACGACCACCCCGACCGGGCTGGACGACACCTCCGCCGGCATATTCCACTGCGGCACCGGCATGTCCGCGCTCACCAGCTTCGACTGCACGGCCAGTCGCCTTCAGCTCACGCTGGAGAACCGCACCGCGACCGCCCGGGATTTCACCGTCACCTGGCCCGGACGCACCGGCTCACCGTGGACCCGCACGGTCGCCGCCGGCGGCAACTTCCTGCATTACTGGACGGTCGACGCCGGCACCCCGTACAGCCTGCGGGTCACCGCTCCGGGCTTCGACAGCACACAGCGAGGCACCGCCACGTGCGGCATGGCCGCCGGAACCCCGCAGATGAACACGACCACACTGCTGACCACGCAGACCGTCATCCGCAACCTCAACGGTGCCAACGGTCGCTACGACGGCACCGCGGCCTCGGTCCGCATCCCGGGCATGGCCGTCACCAACAACGGCACCGTCATCGCCGTCGCCGACGCGCGGGTCGACGGCTCGTACGACCTGGGCGGCGGCACCAACAACATCCAGATCGCCATGATCCGCAGCACCGACGGCGGCCGCACCTTCGAACAGCCACGCGTCATCCACGCCCCCGCCACCACCCGCGAGGGGGTGGGCGATCCCAGCGTGCTGGTGGACCGCGCGACCGGCACCGTCTACTGCTTCTTCACCTACTCCCCCAGGCCCGGCATCAGCTTCTGGTCGGGCTCCTCCGGGGTCAACACGGCGGATGACCCCAACAGCATGCACCTGCGGTACATCACGAGCAGGGACAACGGCGCCACCTGGAGCGCCTCCGTGGAGCTGAACCCGGCGGTCAAGGACCCGGCGTGGCAGCAGGTGTTCTTCTCCTCCGGCCACGGCATCCAGACCAGCACCGGCCGCCTGGTCCAGCCGATCGCGTACCGGGACGCGGCGGGCACCAGCCATGCCGCCAACATCTACAGCGACGATCACGGTGTGACGTGGCGACGCGGTGGGTCCGCCGGCGGGACCATCAACGAGAGCAAGGCGATCGAGCGCAACACCGGGGCCGTGGTGCAGAACATGCGCCACAACGGCACCCGCAGCCGGTTCTACGCGACGTCCACCAACGGAGGCGCGACGTTCGGCCCGGCCACGGCCAGTGCCGTGCTGACCGATCCGCTGTGCAACGCCGACGAACTGTCCTACCTGCGCCCGTCGGAGCTGGGCACGAACGGTGCGCCGATCCGCACCCGCACCGCTCTGTTCAGCAACAACGCTCACCCGACCGCGCGCAATGACCTCACCGTCCGGCTGTCCACCGACGACGGCGTCAGCTGGCCGGCCCGGGCGCTGATCAAGCCGGGCGGCGCGGGCTACTCCACGATGGCCGTGCTGTCCAACGGACAGATCGGCAACCTGTACGAGGTCGGCAACACCGGCGGCATCTACTTCGCCCGCTTCAGCCTCGACTGGGTCAAGGGGGCCTGAGAGCTGTGATATCTCGACGTGGTCTTCGCTGACCGTGTCGGCGAAGACCACGTCCTGGTGTCAACAGGTGGCCGACCGGCCCTGAGCGGCCAACCGGCTCTGCACACGCGAGCGGCCGTACGCGGCAAGGGCGTGGAAGGCAGCCTTCGGCGTCCACGAGCCGTCCGGCAGCACCCGCACGATCCCGCGCGCGGCCAGGTCGAAGTCGCGCTCCGGGTCGTCGGTGGTCGGCAGGTGCCGGTTCGCGAACGTGTACACGAACGCCGCGTCCACCCCGCCGGCCTCGTAGTCGCGCAACAGGTCCACGACGTAGCGGGCCTGGCCCTCCTCGTCGCGCTCCAGCAATGCGGTGAGCTTCGCGGCGCGGCCGTGCTCGTCGTACGTCACCGGCTCCGCCCCGCCCGCGAGGTCGGCCGCGCCGCGGAACGTGCAGCAGCCGAACTCGGTGGCGGCGTACGGCTTGCCCTGCCCCACCGCGGCCGCCAGGGTCTGCGGGAACGCCGCGGCGTTGGTCGCGTCGCGGTACCCGGCGTCGCTGGCGATGATGTCGAACGGCGCCCAGTCCACGGCCTCCAGCGGGATCGAGGCGTAGCCGACGGGCCCTCCGAACCGCTCCCGCACCGCAGGCACCGCCTCGGCGAGGAAGTCGCGCACCGCGGCGCGAGCGGCCGGGACCGCCTCCCGCATCCGCATCGGGTCGGTGAACAGCGCCATGCGCTCGGCCAGGTCGCGGCCGGGCAGGAAGCCATCGGTGAACATGGCGATCTCGGAGCCGGTGAGGTACACGACCGACGCCCCGCTCTGCCGCAGCCGCTCGGCCCGCTCCGCGCCGTCGAGCACGAACGCCATGAGCCCGTCGCGGTCGAGGCCGTTGGTGAACGGGCAGTACCACACCTCGAGCCCGGCCTCGGCGGCGAACCTTGCGGTCAGCTCGAGCCGGTCCTGGACTCCGCCGGTGATGCGCACCGCTTCGCAGTGCAACTCGTCGCGGATGACGCGCAGGTCGCGCCGCACGGTCTCGGGATCGAACGGCTCGTGGGTCGTGGACCCCGCGCTCACGAAACCGGTGTCGTAGTTCACGCCGAAGACGCGCATCGGACGACTCTCCTCGCTCTTGAGGTACGGCGCGTACCTTATAGGGTACGCGCAGTACCCTGCAAGACATGAGTACGAGGCGCCGGGGCGAGGAGCTGGAGCGGGCGATCCTGCACGCGGCGGCTGAGGAGTTGCGCGAGTCCGGCTACGCGGGGATGACCATGGACCGGGTCGCCGCCCGGGCCGGGACCAACAAGAACGCCATCTACCGCCGGTGGCCGCACCGGGCGGCACTGGGCATCGCGGCGTACCGCCACCTGTCCGACGCCGTGCTACCGAACCCGGACACAGGCGCCCTGCGGGGCGACGCGCTGGAGATGCTGCGGCGGGCGAACGAGACGTGGTCATCGCCGCACGGGACGATCCTGCGCGGGTTGCTCGTCGCCGCGGCCGACGACCCCGAGCTGCTCACCCTCATGCGGGAGCGGTCCGGCGCGGACACCATGGACCGCGCCTGGCTGGCGATGCTGGAGCGCGCCGTGGCCCGGGGCGAGGCACCGGCCGCAGCCGCGCACCACCGGGTGGCGACGACGCCGATGATGCTGCTGCGCGCCGAGTACGCGATGCGCGGCATCCCCTCCGTGCCGGACGAGGTGCTGGTCGAGATCGTGGACGAGGTGTTCCTACCGCTCGTGCGCGGCCGCCACTGAACGTGCGCGGCGGCCGCGCGAAGGCTGGTCGGGGTGATACCGCTGCTGGCCGACCGCGTATCCGGACTCAGCCGGCCTTGGAGCGGAAGACCGGGTAGTAGCCGCCGGACTGACCGGCTGCGGTCGGGTGGTAGGAGATCCCGATGCTGGCGAAGTTGAGGGCGTGCAACCACTTCGTGCCGCCGCTGCACAGCTGGTGCCCGACGAACTGTGACCGGACGTCGGCGAAGGTGAACCCGGCGGCCGCGGCGGCAGTGCGGATGATGTCGTCCACCAGGTTGATGCCCTCGTTGATCTTCGTACGCGAGGTGACACTGAGCCCGACACACGTCGTGCCCAGCTGGTAGAAGACCGGGTAGCCGACGACCACCACCCGGGCCGAGGGCGCTCGGTTCCGGATTCCGGTGTAGACGTTGCGCAGCAGGGTGGGCAGGTCGGCCCGGGCCTTGTCCTCGGCAGCCTGCACGGCGGCCACGCAGTCGGTGGTGCCGTAGAGCACGCAGGTGGTCATGATGTTGGCGAAGCCGACGTCGTTGCCGCCGACCGTGACGCTGACCAGGGTCGTGGCGGCGCTGAGCGCGCCAAGCTGCGTGTTGATCACGCTGGTGGTGGTGGCGCCCGAGCAGGCGACCGAGCGGTACGACGCGGGCTGCACATTGGTGGCGTACAGCGCCGGGTACGCCTTGGTGCTGCGCTGGCAGGAACCGCTCTCGGCGGTGTAGCTGCCGGCACCGACCCCGGAGGAGTAGGAGTCGCCGAGGGCGACGTAGTGGTCGCTGGGAGCGGCCTGGGCGGGCGCTGCCAGGGCGAGGGCGGCGCCCAGAGCCGTGACCAGGCTCAGGACGAGGGTTGCCAGACGGGATCTCCGCACGTTGCGCTCCGGTGGTGTAGGAGGATCGGTGGGAGATTGATATCACCAAATATCGATGTTGGAAAGATCCTTCCGGCGAGTTCCGTGGTTACGGCAATTTCCGCCGACGGTCACCGGAATCCAATGAGGACAGTCGCGGGCAACTCCCGCGGAACCGGTCGCCCGGAACGGCTCGTCCACCCATGGTCACGAATATTTTCCGACCTCTATTGCCGTGCGGCCAGAGCGAGTGGTACGCAGGTCGAAGCAGGTTGATCACAAGCGACCCGGGAGGCGGCGATGGTCGTTGCCGGACACTGGCCCAACGGCGGGACCCCGACGCCTAAGGGCACGGGTGGCGGGCACCGCAGTCGCGACGGCCACCGTGTCGACCCCTGGATCGGCCTCGGCGCAACCGGTAGCGGCCCCGACCTCGACACGCAGCGCCCGCGAAGCGCCCATCGGGCGCGCCCGCCACCGATCGCGCACCCCGGCAGGATCCGTTGACCCCCGAGGAAGGTGGACCACCTCATGAACCACCCGCAGAACGAAGGGTTGAGCCGACGCCGCGTACTGGGCGGAGCAGCCGGACTGGCCGCGGGCGCCGCGGCCGTCGCGACGGGGCTGCCGTCCGGCGCCGCCGCCGCTCCCCCGCGGACCGCGTCCGACGTCGCCCGCTGGCACCGGCAGGCGGCGCACGTGACCATCACCCGCGATGACTGGGGTATCCCGCACGTGGTCGGCAGGACCGACGCCGACGCGGTCTTCGGAATGATGTACGCCCAGGCCGAGGACGACTTCAACCGGATCGAGAGGAACTACCTGGTGAGCCTCGGCCGCCTCGCCGAGGCCGAGGGTGAGGGTGCGATCTGGCAGGACCTGCGCCAGCGGCTGTACGTCGACCCCGGAGCGCTGAAGAGGGACTACGCGCAGAGCCCGTCCTGGCTGCGCACGCTGATGCAGGCCTGGGCCGACGGGCTGAACTACTACCTAGCGACACACCCCGAGGTGCAGCCACGTGTGCTCACGCGGTTCGAGCCGTGGATGCCGCTGAGCTTCTCCGAGGGCAGCATCGGTGGTGACATCGAGCGGGTGCCGCTCACCCAACTCGAAGCCTTCTACAGCAAACGCACGGTGCCGATGACCGATGACGAGCGCGGTCTGCTGTTCCGCGAACCCAGCGGCTCGAACGGCATGGCGATCGCGCCGAGCCACACGCGCAACGGTCACGCCCTGCTGCTGATCAACCCGCACACCAGCTTCTTCTTCCGCTCCGAGCAGCACGTGACGAGCCGGGAGGGGCTCAACGCCTATGGCGCGGCCACCTGGGGCCAGTTCTTCATCTACCAGGGCTTCAACCCGAACACCGGCTGGATGCACACGTCGAGCGGCGTCGACAACGTCGACGAGTTCGCCGAGACGATCGTGACCCGGGCGGACGGCCGACACTCCTACCGCCACGGCAACGCGCTGCGGCCGGTGACGACGAAGACGATCACGCTGTCGTATCACACGACGGATGGGGGGCGGGCTCGGCGCAGCTTCACCACCTTCGCCACGCACCACGGCCCGATCGTCCGGGAGGCGGACGGCAGGTGGATCGCGTTCGCGCTGATGAACAAGCCGGTCGAGGCGCTGCAGCAGAGCTTCCTGCGCACCAAGACGCGGGACTACGCGGACTTCATCCAAGTGGCGGGCCTCAAGGCCAACAGCTCGAACAACACGCTCTTCGCGGACTCGAAGGGTGAGATCGCCTTCCTGGTGCCGCAGTTCATGCCGCGCCGCGACGATCGCTTCGACTACCGCAAGCCCGTCGACGGCAGCGACCCGGCGACGGACTGGCGCGGACTGCACAGCCTCCGGAGCCTTCCGCAGGCGGTGAACCCGAGGAACGGCTGGGCGTTCAACACCAACAACTGGCCCTGGACCGCGGCCGGCCCGGACAGCCCGGACGCCGCCGACTATCCGCGCTACTTCGACCAGGCCGGCGAGAACCCCCGTGGACCGCAGGCGATCCGAGTGCTCACCGCGCGCGACGACTTCACCCCGCAGACGCTCATCGCTGCCGCCTTCGACACCTACCTCACCGCCTTCGCCCGACTCGTGCCCGGGCTGATCGCGGCATGGGACAGGCTGCCCGGGGGCAACCAGCAGAAGGCGGCGCTCGCCGACCCGATCGGCCTGCTACGCGGCTGGGACTACCGCTGGAGCCCGCAATCGACCGCGACGTCGCTGGCCGTGTTCTGGGGCGAGGCGCTCTGGGCGCCGCTGGCCCAGGCGGCGAGAGACGCGGGCATGTCGATGTGGGACTACCTGGCCGAGCGCGCCACCGATGCGCAGCGACTCACCGCGCTCGAAGCGGCGACGCAGCGGCTGACGCAGGATTTCGGCAACTGGCAGGTGCCCTGGGGCGAGATCAACCGCTTCCAGCGCAACGACGGCGCGATCGTCCAGACGTTCGACGACGCCAAGCCGAGCAGGCCGGTGCCCTTCACCTCCGCGCAGTGGGGCTCGCTCGCCTCCTTCGGGGCGAGGCGCTACCCGGGAACGAAGCGCTACTACGGCACCAGCGGCAACAGCTTCGTGGCGGTCGTGGAGTTCGGCCCGAGGCTGCGCGCCTGGGCCGTGACGGCGGGGGGCGCGAGCGGCCACCCGGACTCGCCGCACTTCAACGACCAGGTCGAACGCTACGCGAGCGGCGATCTCCGGCCCGTCTACTTCTATCCGGAGGACCTCAGGGGCCATGTCGAGCGAAGCTACCGGCCGGGTAGGTGATCACTCGTCCACAGTCAGGTCGTCGACGCCGTCGCGTGCCCAGGCCGGCCATCCGGTCGGGCACGCCTCGGCGCCGGCTGCCTACTCCTCCGGGATGCCCGGCCCGACCTCGCCACGCCTCAGGTGCTCGGCGTTGCGGTCGGCTTCGCTGTTGGCGTGCGCCGCCCCGGCGCCCGGGTCTCTGGTTCGGCGTCCTTCGGCGTCCTGATACACCTCGCCGCTTTCGAGTGCATCCTCCTGCTGCCGCCGGCTCTGCTCAGGTGTGGTCACAACGCCCAGTTACCCTGCACCCACAGCAGCAAACGGCAAGATCCAGACTATCCTCCGGGCCATGACCTCGATTCCACCCGATCGGCGCGGCGTCGACTCGGCCCTGGACCCCTCCACGGAGCAGATCCGGGACATGGTGGCCCGATCCGTCGACTGGGTCACCGCCCACCACGACTCGATCCGTGACCTGCCCATCGCCCCGCGCACCTCCGCCGCCGCGCTGAAGGAGACGCTCGCCGAGCCCCTGCCCGTCGAGGGCCGTGACTTCGCCGACCTGCTCAGGGTCTTCCGTGAGGTGGTCGTGCCCGGCACCCGGCACAACGGGCATCCCCGCTTCTTCGGGTACGTCTCGGCGCCGGGCACCGCCGTCGCCTCGGTGGCCGATTTCCTCGCGTCGGCGCTGAACGCCAACCTCACCGCGTGGCGGTCGGCACCGGCTCCCGCCGAACTGGAGCATGTGGCCATCGACTGGATCAAGGAGGCCCTCGGCTGCGACCCGGGTGCCGGAGGCCTGTTCATGAGCGGCGGTTCGATGGCGAACTTCACCGCGCTCGCCGCCGCCCGGCACCGGCACTGCGGTGACACGGTCGCCAGCCACGGGGCGGCCGCCCACCCGGCGCCGCTGCGCGTCTACGCCTCCACCGAGACCCACCACTCGATCCACAAGGCCGCCGCGCTGCTCGGCATCGGGCGGGCGAACGTCCGCGACATCCCGGTGGACGCCCGTTTCCGGATGGACGTCGACGCTCTCGTCCGCGCTATCGAGGAGGACCGGGCCGCCGGGGCGGAACCGCTCTGCGTGGTGGCGAACGCCGGCACCGTCGTCACCGGCGCGGTCGACCCGCTCGCCGACATCGCAGCGGTCGCGCGGGAGTACGGGCTGTGGATGCACGTCGATGCCTGCTATGGCGGCTTCGCGCGGCTCTCCCCCACGGCCCGTCCGCTCTTCGACGGCCTGTCCGAGGCCGACTCGATCGCCCTCGACCCGCACAAGTGGCTCTACCTGCCCGCGGACTGCGGCTGTCTCATCTACCGCGACCCCGAGGCGGCGCGGCCCGCCTTCAGCCTGGACGCCGACTACACCCGGGTCACGCAGACCGAACCGGCCGAGGCTTTCGCCTTCTGGGACTACGGCCCCGATCTGTCCCGACGATTCCGGGCACTCAAGGTCTGGATGACGCTGGCGCACGCCGGTTCGCGAGCTGTCGGCGACGCGATCGAGAGCAACCTCGACTGTGCCCGGCACCTGGCCGAACTCGTCGAGGGCAGCGCCGACTTCGAGCTGCTCGCCCCGGTCGAACTCTCCATCTTCTGCTTCCGCTACCTGCCGCCGAACGCACGGGCCGGCTCACGGTCGCGCACCGAAGAGGAGCGACTCGACCGCCTCAACGAACGGATCATGCTGGCAGTCCAGCAGGCCGGCAGCTCGTACCTGTCGAACGCCACCGTCAACGGCCGCTTCGCGCTGCGCGGCTGCGTGCTCAACTACCGCACCACACGGCGCGACATGGAGATCCTGCTCGACGACGTACGCTGCGCCGCCGAGCAGGTGGTCGAGAAGACCCCTGAAGACTCGACGGACGCGGCGTAACGCGCGTCAGCGTGGCGGCCGTCAGATGGCGGCGGTGCCCGTCAGCTCATCGCGGACCTCGCGGCGGTCAGCATCGACGTCGGGTGCCTTCGCGAGGTGCGCCGGAGGGGCCGCCTTCGTCGACTTTTCCCGGCGCCGCAGCCAGAGGTCGACCACGAGGTTCAGCGCAAGGCCGATCACACCCCAGATCGCGATGACCAGCAGGTTCCGGCCGACCCCGTTGCCGTCGAAGTAGATCAGGGATCGGGCGGTGTCGACTGCGGCCGGCAGCGGCAGGATGTCCTGCAGATGCCGGAACAACTCGGGCACCATGTACACCGAGAGTCCGCCGCCGGACGCCGGCACGCCCGCCAGCATCAGCACGACCATCACCGGGATGATGGCGGCCAGGCCGAGGGTACGTGTGAAGACAGCGGTGGCGAGGGACACGGCAAGGATGGTCGCCGCGCCGAATCCGATCATCTCCCAGGCGTGCCCGTTGACCGCGCCGATGATGACGTCGAAGAGCACCCACAGCCACACGGACATGCCGATCGCCCAGCCGCCGAGCAGCGGCAGGAACTGGCGCAGGCGCTTGAGCTCCGGCGCACCGCCGCGCAGTACGGCCAGCATCAGGAACCCGGCCATGATCCACGACATGCCGACGTACAGGCTGTTGCTGCCCATGGTGTCGGTGTCCGTGAGTGGCGTCACGTCGGTGGTCGTCAACGGGGCCTGCTGCTGGGCGGAGATCTGCTGGAACATCGCCTGCACCGCGCTCTGCTGGCTGACCCCGGCAGCTGAGGAGGTGTAGAGCGTCGCCGCGGCGTCGGGCGCCGTGGGCAGGACGTAGGCGGCGACCACGTCCTGGGAGCGGATCCGGTCGGTGGCGTCGTCGACCGACGTGGCCACGCCGACGTCGAGGATGTCGCCCAGGTTCGACCTGAGTCCGGTGGCGACCTGGTCGGCCTGCTGCGCGTTGGCGCTGACCACGACGACGGGAAGGCTGTGCACCTGCGGCTTGTGCATGGAGAAGCCCATCAGGCCGACCACCATCACCAGGATCGACAGCGGGAAGGCCGCCACCGCCAGGTACCGCGTCCACAGCGGTCGATTCGGGCCACCGGCCAGCGCCGGCATCGGCGTGCCGGGGTGGACGCCCGGTGCCACGCCCGGAATCGCCTTCCCGCTGACGCGCTCCTTGAGCAGGGACAGCAGCAGCCCCGCGACCAGCCAGATGGCGAGCGTCAACAGGTGCCCACCGGCGCCGCGACCGTCGAAGTAGAGCAGCGAGCGCAGCGCTTCCCCGGCGGCCGGCAGGGGAAGGACGCCGTGCAGGAACTGGAAGAAGCCAGGCATCACGTCGATCGACAGCGCCAGGTTCGACGACGGCATGCCGAACACGACGTACAGCAGCATGCCGACCAGGACGGCGAGCGGACCCATCAGCTTGGTGAACAGCAGCTGGGCCGCGCCGACAGCGCCGACGGTGAGCATCCCGACGCCGAGGAACTGCAGATAGTGGCCTTCGACTGCGCCGACGATCGGCCCGAGGATGAGCCAGATGATCGTGCTGGTGGCCGCCGCCCAGCCGGCCAGCAGCGGCACGAACCGCCGCAGCGACAGCAGGTGCGGGGTGGCGATCACCAGCAGGCTCAGGGGGACGTACCCGGCAAGCATCATGCCCATGGCGGCGAACAGCACCGAGATGCCGGCCAGGTCGCCCTCGGGCAGCGGGGCCACGTCCTGGGTGGTGGTGGTCCAGTCCTGCTGCACGGCGATCGGGGCGAGCAGTTGCTGGGCGGTGGTGGCCTGGGAGGCGCCAGCCGCCATCGCGGTGTAGACGGTCGCCTCGCGGGAACCGGCGGCCGGGATCTCGATCGCCCCGGCGATCTCACGTTCTTCGAGCAGCTCGACGGCATCACTGCCGGAGGGGACCAGGCGTGCGTCGACGGCCTGGCCTGGCGCGGAGTTCAGCCCGTCGACGACTGCCTGAGCCTGCGCGCCCGATCCCACCACGGCCACCGGCATGTCGCGCGGCTGCGGGGAGTGCATGGTGGCCACGTAGGTGGCGAACATCATCGTGACCATGAGGAACGGCATCACGAAGAGAGCGACATACCGGGCGATCCGGGTCTTGCGGTCCTCGACAGGCGGGCCGGTGCCAGCCTCGGCGGCGGGAGCAGAAATGGTCGAGCTGTCCAAGGGGATACTCCAGGCGGGTTGCGGGAGGCGTCTGCGTCACACGTGGAACGGAAGGCTTGCCCCGCGTAAGCCACGTGACTTATAAGAGTAAGTCACGTGGCTTGTAATGTCTTGGAACGGCTACCTTGATGTAGATCACACCGCCACGCCACCTGGAGGAGAGGGCTGCGATGACCCAGGCAGAACCGGCTCGTACCGCGCTGCTCGACGCGGCAGAGCGCCTATTCGCCGGGTCCGGCATCGCGCAGATCTCCGACCGCAAGGTGGCCGAGGCGGCCGGAAACACCAACCATTCCGCGGTGCGGTACTACTTCGGAGGCCGGGACGGGCTGTTGCACGCGCTGATCCTTCGCCACGCGGCCGCGCTGGAAGAACCGCGCCGGGCGATGTTCGAACACTCCGACTCGGTTCTCGGCGACGTCCGCAGCCTGGTCATGCCGACCATGAAGGTGCTCGCCGGGCTACCGCAGCCGACCTGGCGCGCCCGGTTCCTCGGTCAGGCCCTGCACGATCCGGCCACCAGGCCACTCCTGATCGAAGCCGCGGACGCCGTGCCCACCGCGAGAATGATCGTCCGGTCACTCGCAGCGCGCCTCGAGCACCTGGATCCGGACATCGTGGCCGCCCGGGCGGGGCTGATCACCATGATCGTCTCCACGGCCGCCGCCGAGGTCGAGGCCCGCACCGAACGCAGCGGTCAGGATGCCCGCTGGGCGTCAGTGGGCGACTTCCTCTGCGACGCCATCGCCGGCATGCTGCTCGCCCCCGTCACCCAGGCGACCAGCAGTAACCCGCTCACCGAGGACCCCGCATCCGCCGACACTGCGGGGTGACCACCGCGTCGACCCGCGGCTCCGGCCGAGGGCGCGTTCAACCAGACGGCAGGAGCGGACGACGGGCCAGCCGCCGTGCAGACTGAACCGGATCTGCTCGACCGGCCCCGACCGCCTTGGTGCCGCTGTACGCAGCTGCTGCCGCTGAGGTCGCGGGCGGTGGTCGACGTGGCGGCGGGTAGGCCGACGCATGGCGGAACGCCCAACCCGTCAAGGGTTGGGCGTTCCCCCCGTCGCGAGGCGACAGGTCACTTCTCGTCGTTGGGTCAAGCGTCCCCGTGGTCGTGGCCCTTGTCCCGGTTCTCGTCGCCCTTGTCGTCGTGGCCCTTGTCCCGGTCCTTGTCGCCCTTGTCGTCGTGGCCCTTGTCCCGGTCCTTGTCGCCCTTGTCGTCGTGGCCCTTGTCCCGGTCCTCGTGGTCCCGGTCCCAGTTCTTCTTGAACTCGTTCCAGTCCCGGTCCTCGTCGCTGCTCCACCACGAGTTCCGGTCCTCGTCCTTGTCGCGGCTCCGGTTCTGGTCCCGCTTGTCGTCGCTCTTGATCTGGCCGCGGATTTCGCCGTTCGGGTACTTCTTGGTGTGCACGTTCACGTAGGTGACGCCGGCCTCGATCGCGTCGACGAGTTCGTCGAACTCGCCCGGCTCGATGCCCTGGTCGGCGGGGCCGACCACGTCATCGGGCTTGATGGTCCCCTTGATGGTGGCTGGGGCCTGGGGGCAGGACTGGACGTCGTGCGACGCGCCACCCTTCGCGTCCTTCAGGTTGGAGCACAGGAAGACGGCGATGCCGCCGCTCTGGTGCCTCCCTCCGAAGTGGATGTGGGCCTGCTGGACGTCCTTCAGGTCCTCGTAGCTCAGCTTGAACTCGATCTTCTTGTCCCGCTCGTCGATCGTGGCTTCGAACTGGCCGGAGCCGGGCGTCGAGATCGGCTTTGGATCTTCCTCGAAGCCGCTGAGCTTGGCCCGGACGTTCACCTCCTTACGGTCCCGCGAGTCGCTCCAGTCCCGCGAGTCGCGGGAGTCGTGCGAATCCCGCTTGTCGCCCGAGTCGTCCCGGCCGTCGCCCAAGGCGGCGGTACCGATGGCGGTTACCGCCACCGCTGCGCTGGCCGCCATCGCGACCGCCCAGAGTCGGGTACGTCCCATCATTGCTGCTCCCTTCTGCGTGGAGTCCTGAGCCGCGGGATCACCGGCGGACGAACCACTCGTGACCGGACTCAGGCAGGCAAAGGTGCCGTGCGCCGGAGGTCGTTGTCGTCGAGACCGTCCCGCGCTCGGTTCGATTGGCACCCTTTGTGAAATTGTTCCACGTTCGCGGCAAACATGAGCCGGCTTCCCTGATCCGACCGTCAGGGATCTTCGGGAGGTGTAGATCAGACTGGGTGCTGTGCGGCCCACCCGGGCGGTTCGATTGATCGACTCGGTGTCGGCGATGTCGCCGTATCCCGACGCGAGGATGCCTCCATGTCGGCGATCTGGAGTTGACCATCACCAGCCGGCCCGACCGGCTGCACCCGTGCGGGCGGTACCCTCCGGCGTGCTCATCCGGCCCGACGGCCGCGAAGACGTACGGCGCCCGTCCCGCCCGGGCTCGCCGCGTCGATCAGGTTGGGTACGTGGGGCAGGCCCTGGCTGCGCGGGTCCATGGGGTCCTCGCCTGCCGGAGGCGCGGCGCGGTGACCCTCACGCCGACCCGCGGCTCCGGCCGACGGCGCGTTCAATCAGACGGCAGGAGCGGACGCATGAACGTCCGCTCGTAGCGCACGACACAACCCGACTCGTCGCGAATCCGATCAGCCACGACGAACTCCGGGTCATCGCCGAACCGTGCGCGGTAACGCTCGTAGGCCGCCAGACTCTCGAAGCTGAACAACGCTTCGGCCTTGTCGCTCGCGCCCTCGGCCGGCAGGAAGTAGCCGTGGTGCACACCACCGTGCTTGGCCACCAACCGCATCCACTCCCGGGCGAAGCGCTCAAATGCTTCGATCTGTGCGGGATCGATGGTGTAGTGCACCACGCAGGTGATCACGCATTCACCATACGCGCGCGGTGGCCGAGCGCAGAGCGCGCTCGGCCACCGCGACCGACGTCAGGTCAGCGCTGACCCCCCAGGTACATCGCGTTGAACAGCAGCCGGTACGTACCGTGCGACTGAGCCCGGTGCTGCGGCTTGAAGCCGATCATCACAACCTGCCCGTCGCCCACCTTCGCCGTCACCACGGCCGCCTTGCCACCGATGACGTCCTCACCGAGGAGGAAGCCGCTCTTCAGCAGGTTGGTCTTCGGCCAGGTGGCCGCCACCGTGACACCCTGCGCGCCGTCCTCGACCTCGAACGCCGGCCCGTCGGCGACGAACGCCGACGCGGTCGATCCGAACCCGGCGGCGACCGGGTCACTGGCGTCGACGTTGAGGTTCAGCACCGAGCCCGGAATGTTGTAGCTGGTGTCCGGCACCCCCTCGGTGACGTCCTTGACCGGCACGTCGAACGCCTTGATCGGCAACTCGGCCGCCTTGTTGAGGGTGACCACCGTGCCGCCCGCCTCGACGAACGCCTTCAGGTTGGCCACGCCGGCATCGGTCATCCCGCCGGTGTACTCCGGCGGCAGCGAGCCCGCCGCCCGGCCGTTGCGCATCGAGTTGTACGTGGCGTCGGGCAGCACGATCGTGTCGAACTTCGCCCGCAGATCGCCGGCCCGGACCGACGCGTTCGTCAGCTTCTGGTAGCCGAAGCCGAACTGGTCCAGGGCCAGCCGGGTCCAGCCCTCGTCGTAGTTGTTGAAGCCGTCGTACAGTCCGATCCGAGGCGCGACGAGCTCCCGCACCTTGGCCGGCTTCGCATCCACCGCGGCGATGCTGAGCCCGTACCGGGTGGCGAGCGCCGTCACCCGAGCCTCGGTGCCCGGACCGGGCGTCACCAGGAACGTGCCAGCCGGCAGCTTGCCACTGCGAGTGGTCACCTCAGCGCTGCTGAGGAAGACCTTGTCCCCCGCCGCCAGCAGGGAGTTCACGGCGGCGGAGCTGTCGTTGACCCGGGGGTCGAGGGCGTACGCGTACTTCGGCGCGCCGGCCACCACACCCGCCGGCACCTTCGGCGAGTCGACCCGGACAGTGCTGGCCTGCACCGCCTGGCCGAGCTTGTCGACGGCGACGCCCATCTGGAACGACAGGGTGTAGCCGGTGATGTCGTACGGCGGCTCCAGCGGGCCACCCGGGTAGAGCCGCCGGTCCGGGTAAACCTGTGGGTTCAGCAGGTCCAACACGGCTGCCCGGTACGGCTGGGCCTCCCGCACGAGGTAGCTCCCGGCCGGGTAGGTGCGCTTGCCGACGGTGAAGGAGTTCACCGCACGCTCGACCTGGATGTTGTTCCAGCGCAGCTTGTCCACCAGCTTGGTGGCGGTCGGGAAGTCCGCCTGATCCGCGGGGATCACGTAGGTGGTGCCGGCACCGTTGCGGGCACCGTCCCGGGCCATCTGTGCCACGCCGTAGAGCAGGCCCTCGCGGTCGTCGCTGGCCACCCGCAGCATCGCCCAGGAGGCCGTCTTGATGTAGTCGCAGCTCTGCGACAGATGCCACTCCCCGCCCTTCCAGGGGCTGGGGTAGAAGACCGACGGCTCGCTCGTCGAGGTGCCGTCCGCGAATGTCTTCGGGAAGGTCGCCGGGTCGTACACCCTGGGGGTCGCCGAGGCGTGCGCGGTCTCGGTCAGGATGCCGATCTGGTTGTGGTAGTACGGCGCGGTCCGCGCGCCGCCGTTCCACCAGATGTCGTACGACTGGCGGGCCAGCGCGCCGACCTTGCCCTCACGATCCAGCCGCTGCCCCATCGCGTCGCCGACGAGGTTGACGCCCCGGACCACCTGGGGGTTGATGTTCGGGTTCAGCGGGTCCTCGTACGGCGGGATGCTGATCCGGGCGGGGAAGACCGCGGTCTGGTGCACGTTGTGCATGACCTGCGGAATCCACTCGTGGAACAGTTGACGCCCGACGTTCTGCGTCTCCTGCAGGTTGAACATGTACCAGTCCCGGTTGTTGTCGTGTCCGGCGTACTTCTGGTACAGCTCGGGATAGCCGGCATCCTGGTAGGGCCCACCCAGGTTCTTCTTGTACCACTCGGCGACCTTCGTGCCGCCGTCCGGGTTCACGTTCGGCACCAACAGGGTGATGACGTTGTCCCGGATCGCTCGCGCCTCGGGCGTCTCGCTGGTCACCAGGTCAAACGCGAACTGCGGGGCGGTCTGGTGGCCGGCCACCTCGGTGGAGTGGATGCCGAAGTCGACCCAGGCGATGGCCTTGCCGTTCTTCGCCAGGTCACGCGCCTGAGACTCGGACAGCGAGTCGCCCTGGGAGAGCCGCACCGAGGTTTCCCGGTAGCGCTTGAGGTTCGCGTCCTTGAGATTCTTCTCGGAGGAGACGATCGCCATCAACTGCGGCCGTCCCTCGCTGGTCTTGCCGATCTCGACCAGCTTCATCCGGTCGCTGGCCTTGTCGATTGCCCGGTAGTACTCGGCGATCTGCTCGTAGGTGGCGAGCTTGTAGTCGGCACACGGCGCCCAGCCGATCACCGACTCCGGCTTCGGTACGCGGTTCGAGGCGGTAGCGGTGGTCGCCGACGTCAACACCGGCGTACCGACCAGAGCCAGCGCGCAAGCAACCGACACCGTTGTCCGAGACAGTCTTCGTTTCACCTGATACCCCTTCGCAGTACGTACACGACGGAAAAGGGTCCGGTAGGGGCGGCCGCGCCAATCGGATAGCTTGATTCAACAGGTTTCGATCCAGGTCCGGAATGCTCAGGATGGCAGTTGAGGAAATCTTGAGACTCACCACTGTGCCGGATCGGACCAGGACCAATTTCGTTTAGGCACGACAATTCCACCAAGGACGTAATGGACAGTCCTCGGTGTTGGCGTGGCCACAAAGGGCGGGCATTGAATGCCCGCCCTTTGCACGTCACTGGCTGAGCTCGGCGACCTCCTCGGCCGTCAGGCGGAGCGCTTCGGCGGGAGCTGCGCCCCGCGCGGCGGCGGTGGGCGGGTCGGCCGGCCGCCGCAGATGCCAGTCCGTCACCGCCTGGTAGGCGGCCACCACGGACAACAGCCGGTCCTCGGCGTACGGGAGGCCACCCAGGATGGTGCCGACCGGTAGCCCCGCGGTGGTGAACCCGATCGGGAAGGCGATCTCCGGCAAGCCCAGGATGTCGAAGGGCACCGGGTCGGTCTGCACCACCACGTCGCAGTCGTCGAAGAGGTCGTTGAGCACCCGGTCCATCAGCAGCAGCTTGGCCCGCTGACCGGTGATGAACTCGTTGCCACCCATCAGCGCTCCTTGCAGCCAACTGGTCACCGACACACCGAAGCCGCGCAGGTCGGTGCGCAGGTACGGCATGAACGGCTCGGCTCGCTCGGGCAACCGGATGTTGTTGAAGGTGCTGCCGGTCAGCTGGCCCCACTCGGCGGGCAACTGCACGTCCACCAGGGTGACGCCCGGGATCGCGGCGAGCTGCGCCAGGTACGCCGTACGGGCCAGCGCACTGGACGAGGTGCCGTTGGCGAAGCCCGGCAGCACGCCGATCCGGGTTTTCCAGCGCAGCTTGACGCGGCGTCCCTGATAGACCGGGCTCGCCGCGTCGATCAGGTTGGGTACGTGGGGCAGGCCCTGGCTGCGCGGGTCCATGGGATCCTCGCCTGCCATCGCAGTCAGCATGATCGCAGCGTCCTTGGCGTCGCGCGCCAACGGGCCCGGGTGGTCGCGGCTGTACGTGAGCGGAATGATTCCGGCCGCCGAGACCCGACCCATGGTCGGCTTGAGGCCGGTGAGGTTCTGCGCGTTGGACGGGGCGGTGATCGAGCCGCCGGTCTGCGTGCCGATGCCCGAGGTGGCCATCCGGCCGGCAACCGCGGTGGCGGTGCCGGTGGAAGACCCGCCCGGGTCGACGCCGCGGTTGGTCGGCGTCCAGGCGTTCACCGTGGTGATCACACCGGCCGGCGTGGTGGCACGGGTGGTCGCCAGCGGGCCCATCTGAGTCTTGCCGAGCACGATCGCGCCGCTTGCCTTCAACCGGGCCACCGCAGTCGCGTCGTACGGAGGCACGAAGTCCTTGAAGAGGAACGAGTTCGCGGTGGTGGGGACCCCTTCCGTGTAGTAGTTGTCCTTGATGGCCAGTGGGATGCCGTGCAGGGCACCGTGTCGGGGCCTGCGTCCGGCATCTCTCGCGGCCGCGATGGCCGCGTCGGCGAGCAACCGGTTGAACGCCTGGTAGCTGCCGTCGTACCGGGAGATGCGATCCAGGTACGCCTCGACCAGGTGCTCGGGGGTGAGTTTGCCGGCGCGGATGAGCCAGGCTGCCTCGGCGATGGTGAGCTCGGACGGATCGGCGAGCGCCTCCGGCCGGGGTTTGGTGTAGGCGTTCGGCTGGTCCAGCGGCCGTCCCCCCGCTCCCGGCTTGGCGTTGGTGGACAGGCCGCTGCTCGCCAGCGCGACCGAGGGCAGTCCAACGTTGACGCCCACGGCTGAGACGGTGGCCAGAGCGGCGGCGCGGGCCAGAAACGCGCGGCGGTCGACCGTACGGTCGAGCGGTTCGGACGTCATGCCTTCCGCCATTCGGTGCTGTTGGAGGGGTAGAGGACCGGCACGTGCTGCTGCGACAGCGCCTTCGCGGTGTCGGGATCGGTGCCATCGGGAGCGGGCAACTGGTATGCGGCGAGCGTCGCCACGGTGCCCCGCATGAAGGAGCGCAGCGAGGCGAGCACGGAGTCCCGGCCGGGCGAGCCGGTCTCCGGGTCGGGGCTGGTCCCTGGCGGAAGTTGGTCGAGGTCGATGCCGAGGGCGGCGAGCCGGGCACGGATCAGAACGTTCAGCTCAGCATCCGTGGGCGGAGTAGGTGCCATGATGCTCCCAAGTCGTGCGACAGGGGGTGTCGCGGGTCCCGGTCGAAGTGACCTTGACCGTAGGCCGGTAGCAACTCGCGGCGGCCGGGCACGCGTACAAGTTGAGCAATATTTGAACTTGCCGATCACGTGGCAGCCGGCACCCGTCGGGAACTGGTCGGCAGGGTGACCCTGTGCTGGTCACAATGAGCGCCGTGCAGAGATCAACGCAGCGTCTGCAGACAGAGCGGCGGTGGCCCGCCACAGCGATCGATTCGGAGCTGCTGTTCGACACAACCCGCAACCTCACCGCGCGAGGCGAGGCGACCACAGGCCTGTTCGCGGTGGCACTGGTCCGCGAGGGCAGGTCACTCGGCTGGCCGGAGCCGTGGCGGGATCTGCTCCGTTCGCTACGGGAGCACCCGATCGCCGACGTCCGCGATGCCGCCTTCGACATCTCGATGGAGGCAGTCTGACCGGACCCACCGCCTGCCCTGCCCCGTCGTCACGGCCCGCCGCCGGTCAGGTACTGCGGAACGCGCGGCGGTAGGCCTGCGGGCTGGTACCGGTGACGAGCTTGAAGCGGTCCCGAAAGGCGGTGGCGGAGCCGAATCCAACCTGGGTCGCGACCCGGTCGATGGGATGGGCCGTGGCCTCCAGGAGGTGCTGCGCCTGGTGGACGCGCACGCGGTGCAGCCACTGCAGAGGCGTGGTGCCGATCTGGTCACGGAAGCGGCGGTTCAGGGTGCGGGTGCTCATGCCGGCGTGCTGAGCGATGTCGGCGAGGGTCAGTTCGCGTCGTGCGTTGTCCCGCATCCAGGACAGCAGCGGCTCCAGGGTGACCCCGTCAGGGGTGGGCGGTTCGTGCGCGATGAACTGGGCTTGCCCGCCAGCGCGTTCCAGCGGCATGACGGACAAGCGGGCGGCGTCGGCTGCCACGGTGGCGCCGTAGTCGCGCCGGATCATGTGCAGGCACAGGTCGAGTCCGGCGGCAGCGCCGGCGGAGGTCAGGAACTGGCCATTGTCGACGTAGAGGACGTTCGGGTCGACCTGGATCTGCGGGTACTGGGCGGCGAGCTGGTCGGTGGCGATCCAGTGCGTGGTGGCGCGGAGTCCGTCGAGCAGGCCGGTGGCGGCCAGGGTGAACGCGCCGCCGCAGATCGACGCGATGCGGGTGCCGTTGGCTGCGGCGGTCCGCAACGCGTCGAGGGCCTCGGCGGGTGCTGCGGCGGTGGGGTCGGCGACGCCCGGCACGATGATGGTGTCGGCCTCGACGAGGATGTCCAGTCCCCACGGCACCGCGATGCTGAACGCGCCGGTGGTGACCTTCGGCGTCACGGCGCAGATCCGGACCCGGTAACCGGCGCGGCCGTCGTGCAGACGGGTGCGGTGGAACACCTCCATCGGGGTGGCGAGGTCGAACGGGACGACGCTGTCGAGAGCGAGCACTGCCACGGTGTGCATGGCAGAAATCTAGCCAGCTAGGGCGTCACGGTGACGGGTTGCGCGGGTCTGCCCGCATCGGCGGCGCGGCGGCGGCTGAAACGGTGGTAGAGGCCTTTGATCGACGGGCCGCCCACGAAGCACCACAGGGCGATGACGGGATCGCAGATGGCGCAGCCGAACGACGAGTCGTGCAACGACGGGATGAGCGGGGTGCCGCGGCGGTGGTGCATGACGTCCCAGGCGGTGTGCAGAAGCCACCCGACGCCGATGAGGGTGTAGGAGTTGAGCGCGGCGTAGCCCACCACCACCAACAGGGCGCAGAAGGCCAATTCCCACAGGCCGAATCCGCCGCCGCTGATGTAGGCGGCGCCAGCGCCCGTAACGATGAGTGCATTCAGACGACGCCGGTGCGGCTCGGGAACGAAGGAATTGAGCCCGACGTAGACCAGCCCAATGACGACTGGCATGACATAGCGAAGCACGATCTCAGTCCTGTCAGCTTTCCGGAATGCCGTATCGAAAGGCAGCCTAAGGGACGTCTCGTAACTGGGTGAAGGTGTTGCCCGGCGCCGGCTCGGTGGTCAGCCGGCGAGGATGATGTTGTGGAGATTGGCGATGCCGGAAGCGGCGTCGGCCAATGTGTGGGCGGCGCGGCGGTAGTCGCGTAGGATCTTGAAGCACTTCATCCTGGCCAGGGCATGTTCGACCCCTGCTCGAACGGTCCGGTGTTCGACGTTCAGGGCTTCCTTCCAGTCCGGCAGGTCACTGCCGTCGGCGGGCTTGCGGTACGGGATGATCACGTCGGGGTTGCCGCGGTAGCCGCCGTCGGCCATCACCGGCCGCCCGTCCAGCTTCTCTTCGATCCCTGAGCTGCGGTAGACGATCGTGTCGTTGCGGTTGCCGGGCTGTGGGTCGCCGACGGCGATGACCAGGCGGGTGGAGGCGTCGATGGCGACCTGCAGATTCGTCGAGTACCGGTAGTTTTTGCTCCGGGCGGCCAGGCGGTGGTCGCGGGTGGGAATCAGGGTGCCGTCGACGATGGCGATCTGCTCGACCGGCCGCCGGCGCACCGGCGCCAGTGCGAGCAGCGGGCCGAGGGCGTCGATGACCCGGTGCGCCGCGGAGTGCGACACCCCGAACAGCGGGCCGATCTGGCGCATCGTCAGGTTCGTGCGCCAGTAGGTCGCCACCAGCAGCACCCGGTCGGCGAGGTCCAGGGCCCACTGCCGGCCCGGCCGGCCATCAGCGATCGTGGCACCGCCCCGCTCGGCGACCAGACGGACCAGCTTGCGGAACTGGGCGGGCTGCAGCCCCGTGAACGGGAAGATCCACTCAGGGTGCGCCGCGGTGATCACCTGCACCCCAGGCATCCTCGATGATCGTCCTCAGCGGACAGACACCGGGGTTACGAGACGTCCCTTAGGGAGGCTTAAGCCCGGGAGCGAGAGGCGAAAATGCCACACCCCAACGGGTTCCGGCCACGCCAGGCGGGAGTCAGGCGGTGGGCCGAAGGCGTTGCGCGTTGCTGGAGGCGGTCTTCCGGGAACGGGTCGAGGCCCTGTGCGCCCTCGCCCGCGACCTGACCAGCAGGGCCGACACCCGGGCCGCACTTCTGGAGTGGCTGAGCGCCGTCACCGCGTCCGCACGCTGGTCACGGCATTGCCCTGGCAACGGAACACCACCCGGACCCGCCGCCGAAGCGGCTCGACTGCTGGGCCTGACCGTGGCGGGGATCAGCCCCCGTCAGGATTGAGGCAGCATATGTAGAATCCGTCTCACCTTCGGGCCGCCCCGGTCCGGCCTGTCAGGAGGGTGCGCTGTGTCCGTACCCACCGTGACCGGCCCCGCGACGCACTCCCCTGCGGGCCGCGACGGCGAGCGGCTCGGCAGGCGGGCCTGGACCTCGCTGGTGCTGCTCGGCTTCGTCGGCCAACTGGCCTGGACGGTCGAGAACATGTACCTCAACGTGTTCGTCTACGACACCATCACCGACGACCCCAATGCCATCGCCACCATGGTCGCGGCGAGCGCGCTGGCCGCCACCGTGGCCACGCTGCTGATCGGTGCGATCTCCGACCGGTCCGGCCGCCGCCGGGTCTTCATCGCCGTGGGCTACGTCGTGTGGGGTGCCACCACGGCGGCGTTCGGCCTGCTCACCGTGGATGGCGTGGCCACACTGGCGCCGGCAGCCGACGCGGTGCTGCTGGCCGTGATCGCCGTGATCGCGCTGGACTGCCTGATGTCGTTTCTCGGCTCCGGCGCCAACGACGCCGGGTTCCAGGCCTGGGTGACGGACGTGACCCGGCCGGCGAACCGGGGCCGGGTGGAGTCCGTGCTGGCCGTGATGCCGCTGCTGGCCATGCTCGCCGTCTTCGGCGGATTCGACGGTCTCACCCGGGCCGGCCAGTGGCGGACGTTCTTCCTGATCGTCGGTGGGATCATCGCGATGGTCGGGGTGCTGGCCTGGTTCCTGGTACGCGACGAGCCCGTGCCCGTCCGTCGTGGCGAGCGCCTACTCGGCTCTGTGCTGCACGGGCTGCGCCCGACGACCGTACGCGCCAACCCCGGGCTGTACCTGGCGCTGGCCGCGTGGTCGATCTGGGGTGTGTCGACCCAGGTCTTCCTGCCGTACCTGATCATCTACGTGCAGCGCTACCTCGACATCGACGGCTACGCCCTCGTACTCGGTGTCGTGCTGCTCGGCGCATCCCTGGTGAGCGTCATCGTGGGCCGGTTCATCGACCGGGTGGGCCGGGTCAGCTTCCTCCTGCCCGCCGTCGGCGTGTACGCGGCCGGCCTGCTCGCGATGTACCTGGCCCGCGGCACGGGCCAGGCGATCGCCGCCGGGCTGCTCATGATGTCCGGGTTCATGCTGGTGCTGGCCCCGATCGGGGCGCTGGTACGGGACTTCTCACCGCCGGAGCGCGCCGGTCACGTGCAGGGCCTGCGCATGATCTTCGCGATCCTGGTGCCGATGCTCGTCGGGCCCTATCTCGGTGCGGCGGTCATCACCGGCGCCGGTGAGACCTACGCCGACCTGGGCGTGGTCAAACAGGTGCCGACGCCGAACATCTTCCTGGCCGCGCTGGCGGTGCTCGCCCTCATCCTCGTACCGGTGCTCACGCTGCGCCGCCGGCGGTACGGCTCGGCGGCGCGAGCATGACCCGGCCGCTGCTGACCCCGTGGGGCGAGGCGCTCGACCCCGACCGGCCGTTGCCGGAGTATCCACGCCCGCAGATGGTCCGCGACAGCTACCTCAATCTCAACGGCCGCTGGCAGTACGCGATCACCGACAGCGGCCGGCAACCGGACGAGTACGACGGCGAGATCATCGTGCCGTTCTCGCCGGAGACGCCGCTGTCGGGCGTCGGCCGACAACTCCAACCAGGCCAGACGCTGTGGTACCGCCGGATGTTACGGCTGCCCGACGGGTTCCGACCCGATCCGTCGGCGCGGGTGCTGTTGCACTTCGGAGCCGTCGACCAGACCTGCGAGGTGTTCGTCAACGGCACGCTGGTGGGCGGGCACACCGGCGGCTACCTGCCGTTCCACTGCGACATCACCGACGCGCTGCGCGACGGTGACAACACTCTGGTCGTCGCGGTACGGGACGGCACCGACACCGACCACCACTCGCGCGGCAAGCAGCGGCTCCGCCGCGGCGGGATCTGGTACAGCCCGCAGTCCGGGATCTGGCAGACCGTGTGGGTCGAGTGCGTGCCTGCGCTGCATGTACGGCGGCTCACCCTGACCCCGCTGCTCGGCGAGGGCTGCCTCGATGTGACGGTCCACGCCGGCCCGGACGCGCCCGACGCGACGGTGACGATCCTGGCCGGCGACGACGTGGTGGGCGTGGCGCAGGCACCTGCCGGACAGCCGGTACGCGTTCCCATCCCCCAGGCGCGACGGTGGAGCCCCGAGGACCCGTACCTCTACGGTGTGATCGTGGACCTGGGCGACGACCGGGTCCGCGGCTACGTCGGCATGCGCTCGTTCGGCGTCGGCCCCGGCCCGGACGGCACACCACGGCTGCTGCTCAACGGCGCCCCGTATTTCCACGCCGGCATCCTTGACCAGGGCTACTGGTCCGACGGCTGGTACACGGCTCCGTCCGACGAGGCGATGGTCCACGACATCGCGACCATGAAGCGGCTCGGCTTCACCATGCTCCGCAAGCACATCAAGATCGAGCCAGCGCGCTGGTACCACCACTGCGATCGCCTCGGCATGCTGGTCTGGCAGGACATGGTCAACGGCGGTGGCCGTTATCGGCCACTGGTGGTCACCGCACCCGCGGTCAGCCCGCTCCGGCTGAACGACCGTCACGGGCGGTTGTTCGCCCGCGACGACGACGCCGGGCGCGACCAGTTCCGCGCCGAGCTGCACGACACCGTCGAGCACCTGCGCAACGTCGTCAGCATCGCGGTGTGGGTGCCGTTCAACGAGGGCTGGGGCCAGTTCGACGCGGCCGCGATCGCCGCCGAGCTCGCCGCGCTGGATCCGACCCGCAGCGTCGACCACGCCAGCGGTTGGCACGACCAGGGCGGCGGAGACCTGCGCAGCCTGCACGTCTACTTCCGCCGCTTCCGGGTGCCGCGGCGCGGGCGTGACCGCCGGGTGCTGGTGTTGTCCGAGTACGGCGGCTACAGCCTCGCCGTCAGCGGGCACACCACGACCGATCGCGAGTTCGGCTACCGCCGTTTCCGCGACGAGGCGTCGCTCGGTGCGGCTTTCCGCCGCCTGCACGCCGAGCAGATCGCGCCGGCGATCGCCGATGGCCTGAGCGCCTCCGTCTACACCCAACTGTCCGATGTCGAGGACGAGGTCAACGGTCTGCTCACCTACGACCGCCGGTTGCTCAAACTGCCGGCCGAACTGGTGGCCGAGGTGAACCGGCAACTCCGTCTCTGACCGGAGCTACCAGCGGTTGCGCGCCTCCTCGGCCCAGCCGACGAGCCCGTCGAGACTCACCTTCGTCCCGTCGTCCGTCTTCGCCCAGCCGGAGAAGTGCCCGAAGCACTGGTGCGTCTCGTTCCCGACGATACCGAGGTTGGTGCGGGCCACCTTCTCGTGGAACGGCTGGAACTCGGCCTCGACCCGTTCCCCGCTGATCCGCCACGGGCGTAGCCAGTCCGACCGGTCGTAGGTCCAGCGCAGCTCGTCGCCGATCTTGTGTAGCCGGCCGTCGACGAACAGGCCGTTCTCGGTGACGCCGGTGCCGTCGGTCCACTGACCGCCGAGCTGGATCGCACGTCCCGGTGCCGCGCCGGCGGCCCAGTTCCATGTGATCGAGTACGGCCACCTGCCGCGACCGTGGTCCAGCACGGCGAACGCGTCCGGCCCACCGATCTCGTACGTCTGGCCGTGCAGCTCCAGCATGCCGAGAACAGGGCGGCCGACGTCCTTGACCGTGTACTGGAACTGGGTGCGGCTCCACGGCACGACCACGCCGAGCGACTCGTGACCGGCCGGCAACGGTACGTCCACCTCCAGCCGTACGCCAGGGGCGCTCGCCGAGATGGTGGTGCCGTCCGGACGCTGAGCGATCCGGATCGCCAGCCCGTTACCCCGCGCACGAGCCTCGCCGACACCGCTCTGCGGCGGTAGCACCGTCCCGCGCGCCAGCGGCACCACCACGTCGGCCTTCGTCTCGACGCCGGTGTCGCGGTCGAGCACGTAGACGCCGTGCACACCGGCGTAGTCGAGCGACGAGGCGACCAGCCCGACGATGTGCTGGGGCGTGACGATGCCCCAGTACTCCCACCGCTTGGTACGGCCCCAGCCGCGCAGGTTCGCGGTGTGCAGGGGACGGCGGGTCCAGCCGACCGCCGCCGGATTGAGCCGCCCGTTCGACTGGCACAGATCGACAGGTGAGTCCAGTTCACGTTCGTGCGTCACGACGTGCAGGATAGCCCCCGCCGCCATCTCCGGCACTCGATCACGGCCCGAGACTGCGCGCCACGGTCCGTCGCGATCCTGTCCAGGAAGGACCGCCGGCACTCAGGAAACCCCGACTGCGGGTGCAGCCAGCTGCGCACTCGCCAGAGTTCCACCACAGCTGGCCGCGATCCCACAGCCGGTCGGCTGGCAGGTCTGGGACGTGGCCACGTCCCAGACCTGTTCGCCGATCGGCGTCCGGCTCGGCCGACCGGAGCACCTTTTGGCTCATCTCGTTCTAAGTGAGCCGTAATCGAGGCTATCTGCGGCAAGTTGCTTGGTCAACGGCAAGCGTTAGGACCATTTTCGTTTTAAAAACGGTATGGTCACGTCGTGACGCCGCCTGATGTCCCCGTCATTCCGAGCCACGGCACCACTGGCAACGAGCGGCTGGTCCTCGCCGCCCTACGGGGCGGAGTCGTTCTCAGCCGGGCGGAGTTGAGCGCCACGACCGGCCTGCCGAAGACGACGGTGACCGGCATTGCCAATCGCCTCCTGCAACGGGGCATGGTGGTCGAACACACCGCCGACGCGGGACGGCGGCATCAGGGTCGCGGCCGGCCCGCGAGTGGACTTGCGTTGGCGGACCCCGGCGGCCTGGTTGCCGTCCTCTCCTTCAGCCACACCACGATCCGGGCCGCGGCGGTCGGCTGGGATGGCACCTTTGCCGCCTACCGGGCGATCGACATCCACGGGGATCGCGACCAGCAACGCCTGACCGACCAAGGGCTCCGCCTGCTCGCGGAGGCGTTCGCCGAGACGGGGTCGACACCAGAGCAGGCGGGCTTTGCTGTCATCGGCGTTCCGGCAGCCTTCGAGCAAGGGGTGGGGGCGGTATTCGGCCAGGTGCCCGACGCAACCCGCAAGGCCGTACCCGAGCTGGAGAAGCTCTTCGGCTGGTTTCGGTCGGACCCGGTACCCACCGTCGCCGAACGACTCGGCATCCCGGCGATGGCGGAGAACTACGCCAACCTCGCAGCGCTGGGCGAGGCGACCGCTGGCGCGGGGCGCGGCCTGGACGACTTCATCTACATCAAGCTGGTCGAGGGAGTCGGTGCCGGGCTGATCCTCGGTGGTCGGCTGCATCGGGGTGCGCGCGGGCTGGCTGGGGAACTGGCGCACGTACAGGTGGTCCGCAACGGACGATGGTGCCTTTGCGGGAGTCGCGGCTGCCTCGCGGCAACCTATGGCGGCTTCATGGAATCGATCGGCCGCTCAACGTATCCGCGACCGTTGAGCGCCGCGGACATCCGCGGGCTTGCCGCCGCGGGCGAGGTGGGCACCCGGCGCATCCTGGCCGACCTCGGTCGGGGCTTCGGACGGGCGCTCGCCGACGTCTGCGTGATGCTCAGCCCGGAAGCGATCATCGTGGACGGAATGCTCGGTGCGGCCGCAGAGCCGTTTCTCACCGGCATGCGCGATGCGATCGACCACCGCATGCCGAGCGTCATGGCCCAGGCCGTGCAGCTGCTTCCTGGTGCGCTCGGGGAGCGGGCCGAGATGCTCGGCGCGGTCGCGCTTGCCCGGGCGGGACAGCTGCCCGGCGCGACCGCCGGCTGGTAGCGGGTAGGTTACGGCTGCAGCTTGTCCGCGACACTCATGTTTCCCACGTGTTGCGAAGTCCCCTGGCAGAGGATATGTTCTGCCCCACAACAAAGTCTTCCTCCGTCCTCGGCCGGCCGGGGGAAGCGCCAGCGTCGCGACCGTTCCACTCCGGCTCCTTGCCCGGTACTCGCCTGAACCGTCGCCTGGCCTCCTTCACGGGCCGGTGCACCCGTCAACCGGATGCACCTCCCGTTCAACGTGGACTCCCCCGTCCACGACCAACTGCGGCACCGGACCCGGTGCGAGCCGGGGACCTCCCCTGCCGCAAAAAAGGGAGGTACGACCACCGATGAAAATCCGACCGACCGCTCGATGGGTGGCGGGGATGTCAGCCGCAGCGATCGTTGCACTGACCGCCACCGCGGGCCTGCCCGCCGTGGCGAACTTCGCCAGCCCCTCGCGTGGCGCCAGCAGCTACCCCGGCCAGTCCCCCGTCGTCCAGACCGACAAGGGTGCGGTCCAGGGTGCGGCCAAGAGCATGGTGACCTCCTTCAAGGGCATCCCCTTCGCCGCGCCGCCGACCGGCGACCTCCGCTGGAAGGCGCCGCAGCCGGCCGCCAAGTGGAAGGGCACCAGGGACGCGACGCAGTTCGGCGCCTCCTGCGTGCAGGGCACCGGATGGGACCCCGGATATGACAAGCCCACGCTGACCGAGGACTGCCTCTACCTCAACGTGTACCGCCCCAGCGACGCCTCGAAGAAGAACCTCCCGGTCTTCTTCTGGATCCATGGCGGCGGCAACACCGCAGGCGCCGGGCGCGACACCAACCCGGACAAGTTCGTGACGCGAGAGGACGTCGTCTACGTCACGATCAACTACCGGATCGGCGCCATGGGCTACCTCGTGAATCCGGCTCTTGAGGCGGACAACCGCGACGGCTCGGCCGGCAACTTCGCGATCCTGGACCAGCAGGCGGCACTGCGCTGGGTGCAGAAGAACATCAAGGCCTTCGGCGGCAACCCCAACAACGTCACCGTCGCAGGGCAGTCCGCGGGCGCCGGCAACACCGCCGTGCAGCTCGCCTCGCCCTCCGCGCGAGGTCTCTTCGACCGCGCCATCCTCCAGAGCGGCGGCGGCAGCCCTCTGCGGACGTTGCCGGCGGCCCGGCAGAGCGGCGAGCAGTTCAGCACCGAACTCGGCTGCCCGACGGGCGCGGGCCAGGTCGACTGCCTTCGCTCGAAGAGCCCCACCGAGATCCTCGCGGCACAGGCCAAGGTCCGTCAGTCGGGCGCTGTCGCCGGCACTCGCGTCGTGCCGACCGACCCGATCGACCTGATGAAGACCGGCAAGCTGACCGACCTGCCGGTCCTGGTCGGTGGCACCTCCGACGAGTCGCAGCAGAGTGTCTTCGCCGCCTACGACTACCTCGACAAGCCGCTCACCAACGAACAGCTCAACACCCTGATCTCCACCACGTACCCGAACGGTGCCGACCAGATCCGTGCCACCTACCCGGTGGCGAACTACAAGTCGCCCACCGTCACCTGGGGTGCGATCCAGAGCGACCAGCGCGCGTGCCGGGACCAGACGCTGCGCGACCGGCTGGCGACGAACACCAAGACGTACGCCTACGAGTTCGCCGAGAAGAACGGCCCGGCCTTCGTCTCGATCTGGCGCCTCAACACCGACTACCCCTTCGGTGCCACCCACGTCAACGACCTCGGCTACCTCTGGGACTACCTGGGCACCGCCCTGCCCTTCAGCACCGAACAGGTCGACCTGTCCAACCAGATGATCAGCTACTGGGGCAGCTTCGCCCGCGACGGCAACCCGAACGTGCGGTTCGCGCCGACCTGGCCCCGGTACGCCCCGCAGGGTGACCTCCTGCAGTTCGCGGCCCCCAGCGCCCAGTGGGCCACCCACGCCCAGATCGACAGCTCGCACAACTGCTCTCTGTGGGACGCGGTCAGTCCCGCTGTCTGACGACGTCAGCAAGGTCCGCGATGTGGTGTCTCGGCACCACATCGCGGATCCCGGGAAGGAGCGCAGCCGGCGAGCCGCCGCTGCGCGGAACCCCTCAGTCCAACCGAAATGGAGTGTTACGTGAGACCTCTCTCCAAGCGTCGCCTGGCCACCTGGGCGGCGGCCGTGGTCGCTCCCGTGCTGCTGCTCGGCGCGGGTGTCGGCGCCGTCGCTCAGGCGGACGGCAAGGGCGACGGACGCGGCGGTGACCCCGTCGTGCAGAGCCAGAGCGGGCTCGTCCGTGGCGTCGCGACGCCCCAGTTCGACCAGTTCCTCGGGCTGCCGTACGCGGCGCCTCCCGTACGCGAACTCCGGTTCGCCGCTCCGGCCGCGCCGGAGTCGTGGCGGGGAATCCGGTCGGCGGATCGGCAGTCCCCGGCGTGCCTGCAGTTCGAGCCGACCGGCATCCGCGAGGAGCAGGCGGTCAGCGAGGACTGCCTCTACCTGGACGTCTACCGGCCGCGCAACGTCGCGAAGAACGCCAAGCTGCCGGTCATGGTCTGGTTCCACGGCGGGGGTCACACCCAGGGCACCGGCGTCATCTACGGCGGCGGAACGATGGCCGACAAGACCGACACCATCATCGTCTCGGTCAACTACCGCCTCGGGGCGCTCGGCTTCCTGGCCCACCCCGCACTCAGCGCGGTCACGAACGGCGGCTCCGGCAACTACGGCCGGATGGACCAGCTGGCGTCTGCCCAGTGGGTCCGCGACAACATCGCCAACTTCGGCGGCGACCGGAACAACGTGACGATCTACGGTCAGTCCGCCGGTGGACAGGCCGTCTGCGACATGCTGGCCATGCCGGCTGCCAAGGGGCTGTTCCACAAGGCGATCGTGCAGAGCCAGCAGTGCCTGGCCACCCGGAACACGCTCGCGGCCGGTGAGCAGCGGGGCGTCGGATTCGCCGAGTCGGTGGGTTGCACCGATGCCGCCACCGTCGTGAGCTGCCTGCGCGCGGCGTGGCCTGCGAAGCTCATCGCCAACCAGGCGAACTACCTCGGCAACTCGAAGGTGGGCGGCTCGCTGCTCCCCAAGTCGTTCCCCGACGCGCTCGCCGACGGCACCTGGAACAAGGTGCCGGTGATGACCGGCACCACGCGCTCCGAGAACCGTCTCACCGAGACCGCCCTCGCCGGAATCACCGCGCAGGGCTACGTCGACACGATCAAGCGCGAGTACGGCGACAAGGCCGACCGCGTCCTCGAGCTGTACCCGCTGAGCAAGTTCAAGAGCCCGTGGGACGCCATCACCCAGGTGCACACCGACGCCGGGCGCGCGTGCCTCACCGAGCGGGCCGCTCAGGTGATCTCGACCAAGACCCCGCTCTACCGCTACGAGTTCAACGACCCGACCTCGCCGACCCTCTACGGGTTCCGCGTCCCGGGTGAGGACGTCTCCAACGGACACAGCGGCGAGCTCGCCTACCTGTTCGACTTCACCCTCGGGGAGCGGCCCCTGACCGCGCAGCAGGAGCGGCTGTCGGACCAGATGATGCGGTACTGGGGCGCCTTCGCCCACAACGGAAACCCGAACTACCGGGGTGCCCCGGCGTGGCCGACCTACGGTGCCGAGAACGTGCTGCAGCTGCGCACCGGCGGAGCGAGCCGCGTGATCAACACCTTCTCGGCGGACCACAACTGCGGCTTCTGGCTCAGCTGACCTCGCACGGCGCGCATCGATAGCAGAACAGTGCGGGCCCGCCCTGAACCGGGGGCGGGCCCGCATCACGCCGCTGGGCGGGTCAGGCGAACTGTGGCACGCGAGACTCCTGGCGCGGTTCGAGCGAGATGTACGCGGACAGCGCGCGGAGGAAGTCGGGCGCGTCGAAGATCTCGCCAGCGGAAGCGACGCCGCTCACCCTCGTCTGACTGCCGAGAATGCGATGGACCGCTTCCACCGCCAGCGGTGCGCTGATGGCGTAGATGTCCTGGCCGCTGGCGACGACGCGTCGCTGCGTGTCGCCGGAGCGCACGATGACGTCCACGGTGAACGTCTGCGCGGACCGGCCACGCTCGTCGACCGCAGTCGGTGCGGATGTGTCTCGCGCGGCCAGGTCCTTGGCCGCGTCGGTGGTCATGTACGTGCGCACCTCGGGGATGGACAGGTGGCTGGGGACGGTGACGACGTCGGCCATCGCGAACTCACCGAGGACCGTCCGGGTGCCCATCGGAGCGGGGAAGTCCCACTCCAGAATCGGCAAGTCGCGCTCGTCGAGGTAATACTCCAGCCGGCCACCGGTGTAGCGGACACGTTGGCCATCGCGCCGTTGCCGGGAGACGGTGCCGGAGGCGAGGGTCCCGGCCGTGGGGTGCCAACTGCTCAGGCCGTACGCGACGTGCGCCTCGTCGGCCGCCACCCAATCGCCCATCGCCGTCGTGACCAGCAGATCGCCGAGTCCGCCGAAGAAGGCCATCGCCGGGACCACCGCGACGCCCGCGGCCTGAGCGCGGTCGGTGAAGTACGTGAACGTGTCGAGGTTGGCCTCGATCTCGGCCGCCACGTCCACGTACGGGATCCCGGTCCGCAGGGCGGCCTCGATCACCGGCGCCGCGGTCGAGGCGAACGGGCCGGCGCAGTTGATGACCGCGGCCGTACCCTTCAATGCCTGGTCGAGCGAGGCCGGATCGTCGACCGACGCCACCCGGTACTCGAGCCCCGGATGCGACGCCGCCAGCGCCTGGAGCTTGCCCGCGTCGCGACCGAGGAGAAGCGGGACGTACCCGCGATCGCGCAACTCCGTCACCACGAACCGCCCGGTGTGTCCGTACGCACCGAATACCGCCACGGTCTGACCCGAACCCATCTGCGGTTCCTCCATGCTTTTCGAAAGATCGACTGAAGAGAGCCTGTCAGCAGCGCCCGGCTCGGACGAGTGTCTGGAACGCCATGCCCCGTACAATTTCGGACATGGCCACTATCGCGCTCGCCGCCACCGAGGGGATGCTGCACTTCGAGCTCGCCATGGCCTGCGAGGTCTTCGTCCGCGACCCCTCCGGCCTGGCAGACCCGTGGTACGACCTCGTGGTCTGCGGCCCCGGCCCGGTCCGGATCGGCACATTCCTTGTCGACCCTGACGACGGGTTGGACCGACTCGCCCGCGCCGACACCGTGATCATCCCTGCCGTGGAAGACATCGACGCGGACGTGCCATCCGACCTGCTCGACGCCGTCCGCGCGGCCCACGAGGCGGGCGCTCGGATGGTCTCGCTGTGTACCGGTGCGTTCGTGCTGGCCGCCGCCGGGGTGCTGGACGGGCTGCACGCGACCACGCACTGGGCCCACACCGAAGCGCTGGCCGCCCGCTATCCCCGGGTGAAGGTCGACCCGGACGTGCTCTACGTCGACAACGGCAACGTGCTCGCCTCTGCCGGCAAGGCCGCCGCGATCGACCTGTGCCTGCACCTGATCCGCCGCGACCACGGCTCGACGGTCGCCAACGCCGTCGCCCGCCGCCTGGTCGTTCCGCCGCACCGCGCCGGCGGCCAGGCCCAGTTCGTCACCACCCCGGTGCCCGCCCGCGACGACCATCCCCTCGCCAACCTTCTTCCCTGGGCGATGGAGCGGCTGAACCGTCCGCTGACCGTGGAGGACCTGGCTCGCCAGGCGAACATGAGCTCGCGAAACCTGGCCCGCCACTTCAAATCGGTAACCGGCACCACCCCACTGCACTGGCTGTCAACGCAGCGGATCCGCCGGGCCCAGGAACTGCTGGAGAACACCGACAACAGCATCGACGCCATCGCTCAGGCGGCTGGTATGGGAACCGCCACGACGCTACGCCGACACTTCAACCGCACCGTCGGTGTACCTCCGGACGCCTACCGTCGCACCTTCCGCAGCGCCTGACCCTCACGCACCCACCGAACGGCGGGTACATTGATCGAACAATCGACCAACTCAGCAAACGGGTGGGCCACGAGATGAGCAAGCTGCAGTACCAGTGCGCGATGTCTCTCGACGGCTTTATCGCCGGCCCAAACGGCGACATGTCCTGGCTCAGCAGCCAATCCGACGACACCCCGACCGGCACACCCGAGACCGAAACCACGAACCCTCTCGTAGCGCAGGTCGGCGCGGTACTCACCGGGAACCGCACCTACCGTGGCGACGACCCGAACGCCGGCACCGACAAGGAAGGCGGCTACGACGGGCAGTACTTCGGACCATCCATTGTGCTCACCCATCACATACCGAAAATCGCCGAACCCGGCGTTACCTTCGTCGACAATCTCGACAAGGCCATATCCCTGGCCAAAGAGGCCGCCGGGGAAAAGCTGGTCAGCGTACTCGGCGCCAACGTCGCCCGCCAATGCATCGAGATCGGCGCGCTCGACGAGATCCTCGTCTACATCACACCGGTACTCCTTGGCGACGGCGTCCGGCTCTTCGATCACCCCGGCGGCTCTCTCGTACGGCTCGAAGTCCTGGAAGCAGACAACCTGAGCATCCTCAGCCGCATCGTCTACTGACCGAGCGGCGCCATTCGAATGCCGCGCTGCGACCCGCACACATAGCACGCCGATCCGTTCCCGCCGGCCGTAGTCTCACCAGCATGACGAAAACGCAGACGCACACCCTCTCGGTACCCGGCGCCGACCTGGTCTACGACGTCCGCGGCCCGCTACCCCCGTCTGGCGGATCCCCCGCGCTGCTCATGATCGGCCAGCCGATGACGGCCGAGGGCTTCGAAGCGCTCGCCGAACACTTCACGGACCGCACAGTCGTCACCTACGACCCGCGCGGCCTGGGCCGCAGCATCCGCACGGACGGCCGGTCCGACCACACCCCGCAGCGTCAGGCGGCCGACCTGCACCTGCTGATCGAGGCGCTCGGCGCCGGCCCGGTTGACGTGTTCGCCAGCAGCGGCGGTGCGGTGACCGCACTCGAACTGGTCGCGACGCACCCCGGCGACGTCGTCACACTGGTGGCGCACGAGCCGCCGATCAACGCTGTGCTCCCCGACGCCACGGCCGCCGAGCGCGCCCGGGCCGCCTTCTACGAGGCGTACCAAGCGAAGGGCACCAGCGCAGGTATGGCCGCCTTCATCGCGATGACTTCCTGGCAGGGCGAGTTCACCGAGGCCTACTTCGCCCAGCCCACGCCCGACCCGGCGATGTTCGGCATGTCGACCGACGACGACGGCACCCGCGACGACCCGCTGCTGTCGAAGAACTCGTGGGCGATCAGCGACTACCGCCCCGACGCGAGCGTGCTCACCGCAGTACCGACCCGGATCGTGATCGCGGTCGGCGAAGAGTCGGCGGGAACGTACACCGCGCGTACGGCCCTGTGCACTGCGGCGTTGCTCGGCCAGGAGGCCACGGTGTTCCCGAGCCACCACGGAGGCTTCCTCGGTGGTCAGTTCGGTTACGCCGGCAAGCCCGAGGAGTTCGCGGCAAGGCTGCGCGACGTGCTGGACGCTGGCTGACCGTCGCGGGCCTGCGCAGCAAACGGGACGGCCACCGACGACCGCCTGCCGCATCGCTGGTCGGTCCGCACGGACACGCCCGCAGCACCCCTGACTAGCCTGCGTAGGGTGATCATTCGAAGAGACGAAGGGGTCTGACGATGAGCCACGAGACGCCGGCTACCGATCACCCGCTGACCACCGCGCTCGCGGAGGCCGCCGGAATGGCCGGCCACGCACCCTCGGTGCACAACACCCAGCCGTGGCGCTGGACGGTCCTCCCCGACGCGCTGGAGCTGCGGGTGGTCCACGACCGCCAGCTCAGCGCGACGGACCCTGAGGGCCGGCTGCAGGCGATCAGCTGCGGCGCCGCGCTGCACCACGCCCGGGTGGCGCTGGCCGCCAAGGGCTGGACACCGGTGGTGGAGCGGCTGCCCGACCCCGCCCAGTCCGACCTGCTGGCCCGGCTCACCAGCTTCCACCACACCGGCGCCGACCCGGACGCCACGCGTCTGGTCCAGGCCATTGAGGTGCGGCACACGGACCGCCGCCCGGTCAGTGACGAGCAGATTCCCCCGGCGACGCTCGGTGAGATCGAACGGGCGGCCACCCGCGAGGGCGCGAACCTCCAGGTCCTCGACGACACCCAGAAGCTCGAGCTGGCCAGCGCTGCCCAGCAGGCCGCCGCTGTCGAGGCGGCCAGCCCTGGGCTGCGCGAGGAGCTGGCGTACTGGACCAGCCGCGCCGGCGCCGGCACCGGGCTGCCGCCGGAGGTGCTGCCCGAGCAGGCGCCACAGACCACCGTCCCGGTGCGCGACTTCGGCCGCGCGGGCACCCTGCCGGTCGGCTCCGGCCACGACCAGGCCGCCGTCTACGGGATCCTCTGGGGCAGCGAGGACGAACCGGACAGCTGGCTGCGCGCCGGCGAAGGGCTCTCCGCCGCCTGGCTCACGGCCACCCGGCTCGGGGTGTCCCTGGTGCCGCTCTCCGGCGTGGTGGAGGTCGAGGGCACCCGCCAGACGCTGCGGCGAATGCTGTCCGGCCTGGGCTTCCCGTACCTCGCCATGCGGCTCGGCGTGGCCGACCCGACGCACGCGGACCTGCCGCACGCCCCGCGGCTGGAGACCGCGCAGACCGTTGACACCTCGGCGGTGGCCGGCCAGCTGCCATAGCACCGACGGTGACGCCGATCTCGTCCTGTCGTGAGGGCGGCTGCAGACCTGATCGGAGAGGATGGCCGGGTGATCAGTGGTAGTGACGGCCGCGTGACCAAGACCGGCTCGGGCGATCCGGTCGCCTGGCACGCCGTCGCAGCAGACGGCGTCGCCACGGCCTTCGCGGTCGAGCCACCGTACGGCTTGACCGCGCTGGAGGTCGAGCGGCGGCGGAGTCAGTACGGGCTCAACCGCCTCGCCGAGGCGCCCAGGGAGCCGTGGTGGAGGGCTCTCCTCCGGCAGTTCCAGGACCTGCTCATCGTGATTCTGCTGGTGGCGGCCGTGGTGAGCCTGCTGGTCAGCAGGGAGTGGGAGACACCGGCGGCGATCGCCGTCGTGGTGTTGCTCAACGCGACGATCGGGTTCGTGCAGGAGTCTCGGGCGGAGGCATCGCTGGAGGCGCTCAGACGGATGCTCGTGACGGCGGCGACCGTGCGCCGGGACGGTCGACTGCTTCGGGTCAACGCCGAAGAGCTGGTGCCGGGTGACGTGGTCGTGGTCGAGGCGGGCGACCGGATGCCGGCCGACGCGCGGTTGCTGCAGGCGATTTCGCTGGAGGTGCAGGAGTCGTCCCTGACCGGCGAGGCGCAACCCGTGACGAAGAGGGCGGAGGCCGACGTGCGGCCGGACGCCGCGCTGGGTGATCGCGTCACGTTGTTGTTCATGAACACAATGGCGACCCGCGGTCGTGGCGAGGCAGTCGTCACTGCCACGGGGATGGATACGGAAATCGGTCGGGTAGCCGGGTTGTTGCACGAGGCCCGGGCCGGTCTGACCCCGCTGCAACGGCAGATCAACGCCCTCGGTCGCACATTGGCGGTGACCGCCGGCATCGTCATCGCCATCGTGTTCGGCCTCGGACTGGCGCGAGGACAGCAGTTCCACGAGCTTTTCGTCACCGCGGTCTCGCTCGCAGTGGCGACCATTCCCGAGGGACTGCCGGCGGTCGTGGCGTTCACCCTGGCGATGGGAACCGGCCGTCTCGCCCGCCGCGGAGCGATCATCAAGCGGCTGGCGTCGGTGGAGACGCTGGGCAGCACGTCGGAGATCTGCACGGACAAGACCGGCACGTTGACGTTGAACGAGATGACGGCGCGGGAAATGGTCTTCGCGGGCCGGCCGTTCACCGTCTCTGGTGAGGGTTACCGCACCGACGGGCAGATCCAGACCACCGACGGCGGCGTCGAGCCGGGTGGGCTGAAGGACGCGCTCACCGCGATGGCGCTGTGCAGTGACGCGGTGCTGCGGGACGATGCGCTGGTCGGTGACCCCACGGAGGGCGCCCTGGTGGTGCTCGCGGAGAAGGGTGACGTCGATGTCGCGCGCCTGCGCGCGCAACGTCCCCGACTCGCCGAGGTGCCGTTCGACGCCGATCAGAAATACATGATCACCTTCCACCTCTGGACCGGCGAGAACGGAGAGGAAATCGTCCGGGCCTTCATCAAGGGCGCGCCGGACGTCCTCGCCGAACGCGCCGACCGGCACCTTGACGGAGAGCACGTCGTCGCCTTCGACGACGACGCGCGGGTGCGATACGGCGAGGCCAACGCGGACCTTGCACGGCGCGGACTGCGAGTACTCGCGATCGGTGTGCAGGACCTGCCTGCGGCGGACTTCGATGCCGCAGCAGACCTGCGGAAACTACTCGATCGTGTGGTGTTGCTCGCGCTGGTGGGAATCGTCGATCCGCCACGCCCGGAGGCCCGCGACGCGATCGCCGCCTGCCGCGACGCCGGCATCCGAGTCCGGATGATCACCGGCGACCACGCCGTCACGGCAGCGGCCATCGCCGAGAATCTCGGCATCCAGGGCAGAGCCGTCACCGGCAGGGACCTGGACCGCATCGGCGACGACGATCTCGCCGACTACCTGGCCGACATTGGCGTCATCGCCCGTGTGTCCCCGGCCCACAAGATCCGGATCGTGCAGGCACTGCAGAACACCGGCAGCGTGGTCGCCATGACCGGCGACGGCGTCAACGACGCCCCCGCGTTGCGGGCCGCCGACATCGGCGTGGCGATGGGCGTCACCGGCACGGAGGTGGCCAAGGAAGCCTCCACCATGATCCTCACCGACGACAACTTCGCCACGATCGTCCGCGCCGTTCACGGCGGGCGGGGCATCTACGACAACATCGTCAACTTCACCCGTTTTCAGGTGTCCACCGCGTTCGCATTCGTGATCACCTTCCTCGTCGCGTCGGTGACCGGCATCGCCGGCGGGGCACCCTTCACCGCTCTGCAAATCCTGTTCGTCAACCTCGTCATGGACGGTCCTCCCGCCATGTCGTTGGGTGTCGACCCGGTCAGCCCGGACGCGATGCGCCGACCACCACGGCCTGCGGGGGAACACATCCTCAACCGGCAGCGAATGGGTCGGATCGTGCTGGCCGCGGCCGTGATGGCTGCGGGAACGGTCGCGGTGCTGCAGTTGGCGCCCGGGCCCGCCCCGGCGGCGGCCCACGCCACGATCGCCGGCACCATGGCGTTCGTGACGTTCGTCTTCTTCCAGGTGTTCAACCTGCTCAACGTCCGCAGCTTCACCCGCAGCGTGTTCTCACGGGAAACGCTGCGCAACCGATCTGCCTTCGTCGCCACCGGCGTCGTGGTGGCCCTGCTCGTGCTGGTCGTGGAACTCGACGTGCTGAACGGACTGTTCACCACGACCGACCTCAGCGCAGGCCAGTGGCTGGCCTGCGCCGCTGTCGGGTCAACGATCCTGATCGCCGGTGAAGCCGTCAAGGCACTGACGCGCAGCCGTCGGCACCGGCAGAGCCTGGCCGCCGGGGCTGGCGTGTCGTGACAGCACCCTAGGGGCAGGTGCCCTAGTCAGCTTCGTTGGCAGGAACCTCAGGGACCACCAGGACGGGCCGGTGGGCGCGGTGCAGGGTGGCCATGGCGACGCTGCCCAGCAGAATCTTGCGCACGGCCGAACGTCCGCGCGAGCCGACCACGAGCAGGCTCGCCTTTCGGTCCGCTGCGACCGCGGCCAGCGCGTCGGCCACGGCCCGCCCGGGCGCCCCAGCTCCGGCACGCACACGGACGGTAGTCACGTGCTGATCGCCGGGCGCCGCCACCGCAGGGCTCTTCTCGCTGTCGCTGTCGCCGTCGCTCTCGACAGAGACCAGAACGACATCACGTTCGGGGAAGAGCCGCCGGGCGGTGGTGAGCGCAGCCTCGGCGCTTGCCGAGGAGTCCCAGCCGACCACGATCGGCCCGTCGGCGAGCGCGGCATGTTCGTCGGTCAACAGCGGGTGTGGCACCACCAGCACAGGACGCGGGCTGTAGTGCACGGCCATGTCCGACACGCTGCCGAGCACCGCCCGCGCGCCGCCCAGCCCTCGGGAGCCAATCAGCAGCACATCGGCCTGCTTCTCGTCGGCCGCCTCAGCCAGCTGCAGCCCTTCCCCGCCGTAGCTGCGGCACACGAGAGGCTCAGCGTCCCAGCCCGCGGCCCCGGCCAGCATCACGCCCATCGATGTCAAGCGATCGGCCTCGCGGCCGCCCTCACGCTCGACCGCCTGCACATACACATTGATGTTGCGGGTACCCGTCCACAGCCGCCGCCGCAACTCCTCGCTGGCGAACGGAGGCGTCCACAGATGCGCGATCCATGCGTGAGCCCCAGGAAACAACAGCCCCCCGGCTTCGATCGCAGAGCTCGCGGCCGGAGACCCGTCGTAACCCACCACTACTCGTCTGACGTTCGCGCCACTCACCGCACAACCTCCCTAACGTGCCCGAACAAAGCCGCGCCCCGGATGAGAGCGCGCGCCGCATGCCGATACCGACGCCTGCGGTGGCCGGCCGGCTGGATAAGTACGGCAGAAGGGCACAACCTGATCATATCTTCGGCGCAGGTCAGCACCGGCTCTCGCCCTGTCGCTACCAACCGGCGGCCCTACCGCGAAGCCTGACGGACCGCCGGGTCCGACGTGGCGATCACGGCGCCGCCCAAGGGGCCGATCAACGAAGACCAGCGCCCGACGTCGTTGGCAGTCGGGTGGTGATCGACCTCGCCGACAAGTACTACTGCGCGCAGGGCCGCCAGGGCCTGACGGAAAAAAGCCGTGGAGACCGGTCAGATGCTCTGACCTGTCTCCACGGCCGCCCGAAGGAATCTTGCAGCCGACTCCCCCTGTGGCTCCGCGGTGCGCTAGACCCGGGTGACCCGGACGGCGTCGGCCACGACGTAGCCGGCGGCGCTGGTCCACCGACTCACCGCGACCAGGTTGCGGTCGCCGGCAGCAAGCGAGAAGGTGCCGAGCGAACGCCAGACGCCACCGTTGGCGCGCTGGTCCACGTTGACCGTCTGGGTGCCCGAGGCGGTGGCGATGACGTGCGGGGTCGAGCTGTTGTACCCCGGATCGGCCGGGTGCCGTACCTCGATCCGGTAGTTTCCGGCCGCCGGGATGTCGACCTTGAACCAGGCGGCGTCGCTGGCGGGGGTGGGGTCGGCGAAGCGGTAGTCAGCGCCGTAGCGCTGGCTGGAGTAGCTCGAGGTCCCCCAGTTGGTGCTCGCCGTGAACCGCCCTGCGGTGGCGTTGTCCACGATGACGCTGAAGGTGGGCGGGGTGGTGCTGCCCAGCCCCAGATAGCTGGCGATGCCCTGAGCGTGCGCGCGGGCGGTGGCGGTGATGAAGTCGGCCCGTTTGAGCAGGTTCGCGTCGGCCAAGGTGTCGATGAAGAGATTCTCGGTGAGCACCGCGGGCATGTTCGTCTCGCGCAGCACGTGGAAGTTGGCCGTCTTCAGCCCCCGGTCGGTGACCGAACTGACCGACCGCATGCCGGCGATCACCCTCGGGTGCAACGCGTTGTGCAGATTGACGGTGGCGGCGTCCGCCGTCGGGTACCGGTAGCTCTCGAAGCCGGTGCCGCCCCCGGAGTTGATGTGCACACTCACGAAGAGGTTGGCACCCCAGGCGTTGGCGTCGTCGGTGCGGTAGGCCAGGCTGCGAGTGATGTCGGTCGTCCGGGACATGCGGACGTCGACGTTCCAGCTGGCCAGCAGGATACTGCGCAGTTGCAGGGAGATGTCGAGCGTCAGGGCCTTCTCCTGCAACCCGTTGCCGACCGCCCCAGAGTCGGTGCCGCCGTGGCCGGGGTCGATGTAGATCTTGGGCAACGCGGCATGCGCGGCTCCCCCGAAGATGGGGGCGGCCGCAGCACCGGCGAGGGCCGCCAGCAGGGTACGCCGCCGTAGCGCCACGTCATCGAACATATGCACCTCTCATGGGGAACCGAAGAGATCAACGATGGACGGAATATAGCGGACCGTCGATGGATATGAAAGATGTCTTCGCCTAGCGTTCTGACCGTCGGAGGTTTCCGCCACTGCGCCGCCGGTCAACCAACCGTGGGACGACGCAGGCACTCAAGCGCACGGCGAGCAGTCCTCTTCGGAGGCAGCACCGCAGCCACCGGCGGTCGCGGTAGGTTGCACAGTCATGGCCACGACCGCCGACGTCCGTCACGAACTCGCCAGCCTCGCCGACCCACGTCGAGCGGCGGCATCGAGCCAGTTTCTGCAGATGGCCCCGGGCGGGTATGGCGAGGGCGACAAGACCATCGGTGTCTCCGTGCCGGAACAACGCAAGGTGGCCGCCCGCTACTGGCGCGAGCTCTCGCTGGCCGAGACGACGGTGCTGCTGAGCAGCAGCGTGCACGAGGAGAGGCTGACCTCGCTGTTCATCCTGGTGCGCAAGTTCGCCAAGGCAGACGAGGAGGAACGGGGCCGGATCTTCGGCATCATCCTGGCCAACACCGGCCGCATCAACAACTGGGACCTGGTGGACTCATCGGCGCCGTACATCGTCGGCCCATGGCTGATCGACAAGGACCGGAGCGTCCTGGACCGGTTGGCCGAATCGAGCCTGGTGTGGGACCGGCGCATCGCCATCATGGCAACTTTCGCCTTCATCAAGGCCGGTGACTTCCAGTGGACCTTCCGCCTCAGTGAACGGCTCCTGCGCGACCCACACGACCTCGTCCAGAAGGCAGTGGGCTGGATGCTGCGCGAGGTAGGCAACCGTGACAGAGCGGCGGAGGAGGAGTTCCTGGCCCGACGTTACCGAGTCATGCCGCGGGTCATGCTGCGCTACGCGATCGAAAAGTTTGAACCGCAGCGACGCAGGGAGTACCTGTCCGGCGTGGCCTAGTTGACATCCTCCACCACCCTGAAGGGCGGGGATTCCCTCGGTCACCCAAGGGGGTTCCTGCTTCACCGGGCCGTGCCTTCACCGCTTTCGCGGGTCGGGTCTTACCGTCCCTCCACAGGCGTTTCACCTCTCCGCCAGCCCGGCGGCGAGCATGTTCTTCGCGGCGTTGACGTCCCGGTCATGCACGGCATCACAGCCGGGACACGTCCAGACACGAACGCCAAGAGTCATCGCGGTGTTGATCCGCCCGCACGCCGAGCAGGTCTTCGTGCTCGGATACCAGCGGTCGACGGCGATCACAGTCCGCCCATACCAGGCGGCCTTGTACTCGATCATGCCGCGCAGGTGCGTCCACGCCGCGTCGGAGATGGCGCGGGCCAGGCTGTGATTGCGCAGCATGTTACGCACGCTGAGGTCTTCGATCACGACCGTTTGGTTCTCACGGACGAGTCGAGTCGACAACTTGTGCAGGTGATCCCGCCGCCGGTCGGCGATGCGGCAGTGGATGCGGGCCACCGCAAGCCGAGCTTTGGCCCGGTTCTTGGTGTCCTTGCCCTTACGGGACAGGTCGCGCTGCGCCTTGGCCAACTTGCGCCGGTCAGCGCGCTCGTGCCGAGGGTTGGTGACCTTCTCCCCGGTGGACAGAGTCAGCAGACTGGTGATGCCCGCGTCTATCCCCACCGCAGCGCCCACCGGCGGCAGGACCGCGACGGTGGGGTCTTCCACCAGCAGGGACACGAACCAGCGGCCGGCCGCGTCGCGGGACACCGTGACCGTGGACGGCTCGGCGCCCTCGGGCAGAGGCCGGGACCACACGATGGTCAGCGGGGTCTCCATCTTGGCCAGGGTGAGCTGCCCGTCACGCCAGCGGAACGCCGAGCGGGTGTACTCCGCCGACGCCCGAGACTTACGCTTGGACTTGAAACGCGGGTAACGCGACCGCTTGCCCCAAAAACCCGGCGAACCCGGCTTGCAGATGCCGCAGCGCCTGCTGCAACGGCACCGAGCTGACCTCGGTGAGGTAGGCCAGCTCCTCGGTGCGCTTCCACTCGGTCAACCACGCCGACGACTGCACATAGGTGCTGCGCTGCCCGTGCACCGCCCACGCACGGGTGCGCGCATCCAAGGCAAGGTTGTACACCTTGCGCACACACCCGAAGGTGCGATTCAACTGCTCAGCCTGCAGCGGGGTCGGATAGAAGCGGTACTTGTATGCCCGCTTCACCACCTCACCCACGCTTCACATTCTAGCATTTGCCTATGTGAGCCTGCGCTTGAAGGGAGGGAGCGGCGTTTCCTCCCCCGCCTGAAGGCAGGGGTATCCACGCCGCGACACCGATGATTGATGCCCGCCGCTTCAGGGCAGCGGGACGAGGTAGGAGTCGACACGGGCGATGAGCCCGTCGCGGAATGTGAACAGGTCGTTGAAGGCGAACCGGAACGGCCCGTGCTCGACGCTGGCGCCGCGGCCCTCGCCCGTGGTGACGACGACTGGGCCGTCCTCGTGGACGCGGTGGACGTCGAGCTCTGGGCTGCCGGTGAACGCCGGATTTTCGATCTCGCCGTCGAACTCGGCCTTGCCGCGGGTGGTCCGGTGGCCGTGGATGACCCACTCGACGTCGTCGGTGAGGGTCGCGAGGATTCGCGGGTGGTCGCTCGTCTGGAATCCGTCGAAGTACTCGGCGACGAGGTCGCGTTGGGTCGTCGGTGTCATGGGGTTCTCCACTCTGGTGTGGCCTCGTGGTGCTGCAGGTGTGTGGCGAGGGCGTCGAGGATCGAACCGAGCCCGTCGGCTGCTTGGGCGATCCGGAGCTCGGGGGGAAGCCGGCGCTGATGGACGGTGAGGTCCGCGCCGTCGACGGCGGGGCGGACGGTCACGGTCGTGCGGAGGCCGGTGACGGGCTCATCGAACACGAGTTCGTGCGGTGCGGTGATGCTCACGTAGACGAACCGGAGCCGGCGGGTCGCGCCGTCCGGCGCGCGGGTGTCGAGTGCGAACTCTCCGCCGGGACGCAGGTCGACGGTCACAGACTCAGGGGGCACGGTGGCGTGCGAGCCGCCCCAGAACGCGGCGATGCTTGCCGGCGAGGTGAAGGCGGTCCAGACGCGTTCAGGGTCCGCCGGGAGGTGGCGTTTGGCGATCAGTTCGTCGCCGCGGAGCTCGGCGCTGGCGGTCAACGGACGGCTCCGTCGCCGGTGAGGTGCTGTTCGAGGGCGTCGAGCCGGTCGTCCCAGGCGCGGCGCTGGTCGTCGATCCACGTGCTGAGCAGCGACAGCTGATCGGCCCTTAGTCGGCAGGGGCGTCTGGTGCCCTCGCGTCGCTGCTCGACCAGGCCGCACCGCCGCAGGACACCGACGTGGTGGGAGATCGCCTGTGGGGTCAGGTCGAACGGTTCAGCCAGCTCTCCCACCGTGGCGTCACCCCGCGTGAGGCGAGTCACCAGGGCGCGACGGACCGGGTCACCGAGAGCGGCGAAGGCCGAATCGAGGTCTGGGCCGGGTGCCGCGAGCGAGGAGGGCATGGCTTCACCCTAGCGCAAATGATCGCTTGCGCAAGCCATCCTTTTCAAAGACGGACCTGCCGACATCCAGCGCGCCGAGTCGTCATGACCGGGCAAGCTGTGGCGGCACGGCGGTAGCTCAGAGAGCCGGAGGAGGCTCCGGCCCGGCAGAGCGGTCGGCTCACCGACCTTCCGCCCCGTCCCCGTTTCGACCACGGGTCGCCGTGCTCGCCGGCAGGGCGCCTGGGGGACTTCCTCCCCGGGCGCCGGCCCCGCCCTGAACTGCCACGGCGGGCGTACGCGAACCCGGAGAAGCGATGGCGACCGTGCGTTACTTTCTCGACCGGCTGATGGAGGGCCCTCGGCACAAACACCGCTAGATCCACACCCCCTCGCCCCGATGAGGCACCGCGCGGGGCAAAACGTGTAAACGCCGGATAAGCGGGTAACGGCTGCCTCGGCATCAGCGCCGCGCGGCGAGAGGGGACTTTGATGGAAAGCCGAGCCAAGGCCATGGGACACGGCATACACCCAATGTTGATCGTTTTCCCGTTGGGGCTACTGGCCACCTCGGTGATCTTCGACATCCTGTATCTCATCACGGATCGAACCGGCTTCCAGATCTCCGCCGCGTACACCATCGCCGCCGGTGTGCTCGGCGGTCTCCTCGCCGCACTGTTCGGCATGATCGACTGGAAAGCCATCCCGGCCGGGACCCGTGCCAAACGGGTCGGGGCCGCTCATGGGCTCGGCAACGTCGTCGTGGTGCTGCTCTTTGCCATCAGTTGGTTGTTGCGGCTGAACGCGGAGAACTGGGAGCCCCCCGCAGCGGCACTGGTCCTGAGTTTCGTCGGAATCATTCTGGCCGGTGTCACGAGCTGGCTCGGTGGCGAACTGGTCGAGCGTTTGGGCATCGGGGTGAGCGCGAACGCCAGCGTCAATGCCCCGAGCTCCCTGTCCCGCTAGAAGTTGCCTCGCCGGTCGGGATTGCGGGATGGGGCGTAGTCATCGTCCGGTCTCCTGATCAACAGCCGGGGCATCTCGGATCGCGAGTGCGGCCTGGATGAGCGCGGCGTGGGTCAGCGTCTGCGGGTAGTTGCCGAGGAAAGCGCCGGTTGCGGGGTCCAACTCTTCGGCGTAGAGGCCGAGTGCGTTGGCGCGTCCGAGCAGTTCCTGGAACAATTCGACCGCCTCAGTGCGTCGTCCGGTGTGGGCGAGGGCCTGCACGAGCCAGAATGAGCAGGGCAGGAACGCGCCTTCGGAGCCGGGGAGGCCGTCGCGTCCTGGCGGGTAGCGGTAGAGAAGTGGGCCGCCGGCAGAAAGCCGGTCACGAATGGCGTCGATGGTGCCGCGTATGCGTGGCGACGCAATGTCGTCCATGCCCAGCAACGGCAGGACGAGCAGAGCCGCGTCCAGTGCCGGTGAGCCGTAGCTGCGGACGTAGCTTTCCTGCGACGGGTCGAAGGCCCGGGCCCGGACATCGGTGGCGATGGCATCCCGGGCGCCCTGCCACCGGCGGTGCTGCCGCTCGGAGAGCCGGTGGGTAGCGGCGATGCGCAGGGCCCGGTCGAGAGCGAGCCAGCCCATGAGCTTGGAATGCACATGCTGGACGGGCTCGCGCACCTCCCAGATGCCGGCATCGGGCTCCGGCCAGCGCCGGGCGACCAGATCGGCAAAGCCGCGCACCGCCCGCCACGTCTCCGAATTCAGGCGGTGCCCGGCCTGCACGAGCACCCACGCGGCGTCGACCACCCAGCCATAGCCGTCGAGCTGGTGCTGCTCGGCGGCGGCATTGCCAACCCGTACCGGCGTGCTGTCGAGGTAGCCACCCCAGCCGGACAGCTCCCGCTCTCGCGGTACGTGGCGGCCGTCCAAGGTGAGCAGCGCAGGCAGGCGCGGTCGCTGCAGCCGGCTGGCGTGCAGTAACCACGCGAGGAATCCGTTGGCCTCCCGGAGTTTGCCGACGCCGAGGAACGCGTTGACATTGATGCTGGCGTCTCGTGGCCAGACATAGCGGTAGTCCCAGTTGCGCACCCCGCCCGGATCCTCGGGCAACGATGTCGTCGGTGCGGCCACCGGCGCCTGCGACGGAGAGTAGGTCAACAATCGCAGGGTCAGCAGACTGCGTACGACGCTCTCCCGGAACGGCAGCGACGCGTCGATTTCTGCGGCCCAGTCCCGCCAACGGCCCTCGTCGGCGACGACAATTTTCCAGGCCGCGGCCGGCTCGACGTGGATCAACGGTTCGCGATAGGCGATGGCCAGGACGAGGGTTACCGGACGACCCGGCATGACGGTGACCGCGGTGGGCGTACCCGGTTCGACGGTGACTCCGGGTGCGCAGCCCAGCGCCACCGCGAGCGACCCCCACTCACACACGAGATCCCGGCCGCGATCGTGGACCCGAGGTCGGCGGTGCTGGGCACCGAGCCGGGGATCGAACTCCACAACGGCGTCAACTGGACCTCCCTCGGCCGACAGGCGCCGCACGAGCATCGTCGTGGGCAGCAGACGTCCGGCGAGCTCGGCCACCATGGCCTCGGTGAGGGTGAGCCGGCGGCCGTCCACCATCCAGGTCGTCTCCAGCGTGGCGGTGTGCTGCCGGTAACGCCGCTCGACGACTGTGGCGGGTCTGGCCGGCCCGACCCGAAAGGCCCCCGCCGCCGGGCCACCGACCAGCCGGCCGAACAGGGGGTCGCCGTCGAAGCGGGGCACGCAGAGCCAGTCAATCCCGCCGTCACTGGCGACGAGGGCAGCGGTGCGGGTGTCACTGAGCAGCCCATAGTCTCCGATCGGCGCCGGAGGCCACTGACGGGTCAGGGGGACGGCGGTCATGGAGGACCTCCCACGACGAGATGCAATCGGCGCCGGCGGCGGCCGCGCGCCAGCCAGGAATGCTCATCGCGGCCGGTGGAGGTCAACGAGCCTGAAGGAGTAGCCCGAGGACCACCCCGTAGACGACATGGACGAGTGCCGTGACCGTCGGAGTCTGAACGCCATAGTTGAGGGCGAACAGGCCGGGCGGCTCCAGCACGGCGGTGCTGGCCGGGCCGGCCCGATGTGACGCCATGCGCGGATGGACACCAGGCAGCAGGGGCAGGAGCACAGTCAGCGCAATCGCGACGTGGAGTGCACCGAGCAGCGCCCCGATCCACCAGGTGGCGCGATGCAGCATGGCGAACACGGCCGCGTACCCGAGCGCGAAGCCCTGACCGGCAGCGAGGTGGATGAAGAACCCGATGACCCGGGCCCGGTCGGGATCCTCGGTGACGATGGTCCCGAGCACCAGAGGAAGGTCGAGACGGGTGAGCCCGGCCATCTGAGCAGTGATCGACGTCGCGGTGAGCGCCACGGTGGCGACCAACCCGAACAGTGCCCATCCAGCCCAGTCCATCTCAGCGAGAGCAGGCGGCCAACGCTGGCCCGGCCTGGCAGACATGCGCGGCCGCGCGTGAAGGTGACCGTGTCGGTACCGGTCGAACAAGCGCCGCCCCGCCCATCCGTACGCGGCAACGCGAATTGATCCCGGACATCGCACGCCTTCCGGCTAGCACAGGAAGAGTCATGTACGGCGCCGTCCGTAGCGCATGTCTTCGCACAGCTATCAGCCACGGTGGTCGCCCGGGTCTTACCCTAGGCGCACGGCACCTGCAGGACCGGCGGTTCGCCGGACGGCCCTGTTGAACAACAGAGCGACCGTGAGCATCCGAAAGTTCCTCGGTGCTGGCTTCCTTGCCGACGCGGCGATCCTCCTCGTGGAGGCGACTAGTTCCCTCCGGGTACCTGGTCCTTGACCTCGTCGTAGCCGGCCTTGGTCGGTGCCGCGGTCGGCGAGTAGATCACCCGGATCACGCCCGTCGGAAACGCCTCCGTCGCCGTCAACTTCAGGTGGTACGCCGTATCGCCCTCGTCGAACAGCTTGCGGCCCTTACGCGCCGCTACCGGATGCACCAGCAGGCGCAGCTCGTCGACCAGCCCTGCGGCGAGCAGTTGCTGCACCACGGAGATCGACCCGGGGATGAGGATGCCCTTGATGCCGGCATCAGCCTTGAGTGAGGCGACCGCATCGAGGAGTTCGCCCTTGATCGGCTCGGAGTTGCGCCAGGAGAACTCCAGCGGCTGACGCGAGACGACCACCTTGCGTACGTCCCCGAGTTGCTTGGCGAACTGTGCATCCTCCCCACCGGCGGCCTCACGGTCGGGCCAGGCTCCGGCGAAGCTGTCGTACGTTTCGCGGCCGATGAGCAGCACGTCAGAGGTGTCATAGTCCTCGCCGACGGCGCGACCCATGTTCTCGTCGAAGTAGGGAAAGTGCCAATCGGGGTCGATCTCGGCCACACCGTCGGCCGAGATGAACAGCGTGGAGATGACCTTTGCCATCGCGGTGATCCCTTCGAGTCAGGTGGTGTCGGCGGGTACACCGGCGCATCATCCCAAACTCATCGGCCAGCCACGGTCCGCCGCTACGAAGAGTTCGCGTGTCGAGCTCGTGAACGCCTGTCGGCGGCATGTGCGGACGCCCGTGCGCTACTCGCTGAGGAGTTGCTCGCGCAGGATGTCTGCGTGCCCGCCGTGCTGAGCGAGCTCGCGCAGCACGTGGAGGTACACCCAGCGCAGCGGGAGTGGGCCGCGCCGGTTGCCGTGCACCGTGTCGTCCAGCCCGAGGGGTGACGTCGCGCGGCGTGACGCTTCGCATGCCTCGGCATGTGCTCGCCGAAGGGTAGCGATGGTGTCGTCGTCGTCGAGGATGAACGACTCGTCTGGCGTCGCGGGGATGCCGATCTCGGCGCGCGATCGGCACGTGACGGCTTCGTCGAACCAGACCTTCTCGACGAAAGTCGCATGCTTTACCAAGCCCAGCAGCGTGGTCCGAGACGGCACCAACGACCGGCGCGCCTGCTCCTCGGTCAGCCCGTCCAAGCAGTCATTGAGCACGCGGCGGTGCTCATCGAGAAACGCCTCGAACTGGGCCTTCGCCGGCTGATTGATCACGTCTTCGGCGAATGTCGGCGGGAAGGAAGACATCTGCGCAGCATCTCAAGACCCGTCAACCAAGAGCAACCAGATCGGCTCTGGTGATTCAAGCTGGCGGGTGCCACGCTAGGCACCTGGCGAGGGAAAGCACGTTCATGGCCGATAGTCGTCGGCGCGGTGGTCAAACCCGCCGGGCCAGGCAGACCAGCCTGGCCCGCCATAGGAGGTCGTGATGTCGGTCGAGAATCGAGCGGAAAAACCGAAGCTTCCGCCACGCTGGTTCATCCGGCTGGCCTGGCACGTTCACCGGGGCCTGTATCGGGTCTTTCGCGGCCGGGTCGGACTCTGGCGGCCCCGCGCCAACCGCTGGGGCACCGTGCGGCTGACCACCACCGGGCGCCGCACCGGCCAGCAGCGCAGCGTCATCGTCGCGTACCTGGAGGATGGGCAGAATCTGTTCACGCTGGCGATGAATGGATGGGGTGAGGCTGAGCCCGCCTGGTGGCTCAACCTGCAGTCGCATCCGGATGCGACCGTCGACCTGGTTGACGGGCAGCGGCTGGTACGTGGGCGCGCCGCGACAGGCGAGGAGCGGGTGCGACTGTGGGCCCGGTGGCGCGAAATCGACAAGAAACTCGACGCTTTCGCGGCGCTGCGGTCGTCCGAGACCGCTGTGGTGGTCCTGGAGCCCCGGCCTGCCGTCGAGCACGTCACCGGGTAGCTGCGGCCCGGGTTCACGACGCGGATCCGACGGGGTCTCCCCCGGGCGCCCGGTGGCAACTGGCCTTGATGGCGGGCCGGACGCTGTGCCCTGCTGGCCTACCGCAGCCACCGCAGTGCGGCGTCGGCAGTGTCCTCGGGGCTGCTGTTGAAGGCGATTGCCGCCCCGGGAGCATGCTGCCGAACGAGGTTGACCACCGTCTCGAAGAACTCGAGCAACGGCTCATGCTTGCGGATGCCGCCCCCAACCACCACGCAGGCGTAGTCCTTCCGGGTCAGCGCCTCGACGATCGCTCCCTCGGCGGTCTCGTCGGGCACCACCAAGCACAGGTCGGCCTCGATATCGAGATCAACGAAACGGGCCTGACCGCGTGCGATCGCCGCTACGACCGGCTCAGGGTCCCAGCCCGGGATCCTGACGGGATCGAGACCGATCACCAACACTGGCCCCCGTGCCATGCGTCCTCCTTCTTGCCATCGAAGGGTCTGGCCCTGGCGCTCGGTGCCCACAGGCACCGAGCGCGCGGAACACCGACACTTCGTCGGACGGCCATGTCACACGATCCCGATGCTGCCACAGGCGGCACCAGAGGTGCTGGACTCCCGACCGCCGCAGCGGACACCAACCGTTCCCTCGGACCAGGCCGTGTCAGTGGCCGTGTCAGTGGCGTGTCAGGGCCGTGACAGGCCGGCTGCCGACAGTGGGCACATGACAAGTTCTGCGATTGCAGTTTCAGGGCTACGGAAAGCCTTCGGGGACAAGGTGGTGCTCGATGGCATCGATCTGGATGTGCGTGCGGGCACGGTGTTTTCCCTGCTCGGTCCGAATGGGGCGGGTAAGACCACGACGGTGAACGTGTTGACCACGTTGATGAAGGCCGACGCCGGGACGGTTCGGGTTGCCGGGCATGATGTCGCGACCGAGACCAAGGCGGTGCGGGCGGCGATCGGGGTCACCGGTCAGTTCGCGGCGGTGGACGAGCTGCTGACGGGGCAGGAAAACCTGCAGCTGATGGCGGACCTGAAGCGTCTGGGCTCTACCGCCGGCCGGCGGGTCGTCACCGACCTGCTGGAACGCTTCGACCTGGCCGAGTCGGCGCTGAAGCCGGTGTCCACCTATTCCGGGGGTATGCGCCGCAAGCTGGACCTGGCGATGACCCTGGTCGGCAAGCCCCGCATCATCTTCCTGGACGAGCCGACGACGGGACTGGACCCGCGCAGCCGCCGAACGATGTGGGACATCGTCCGCGAACTGGTCACCGACGGCGTGACCATTTTCCTCACCACCCAGTACCTCGAGGAAGCCGACCAGCTCGCCGACCGGATCGCGGTCCTCGACCAGGGCCGCCTGGTCGCCCAGGGCACCCCCGACGACCTCAAAGCCCAGGTCCCCGGCAGCCACGTCCGACTCCGCTTCACCACCGCCGGCGAACTCGACGCGGCCGCGCGGGTCCTCACCGACTCCACCCGCGACAACGAAGCACTGACCCTGCGAGTGCCCAGCGACGGCGGGACGAAGTCACTGCGGGCCCTGCTCGACAGGCTCGACGAAAACACGATCAACGCCGAAGCGTTCTCCGTGCACACCCCAGACCTCGATGACGTTTTCCTCGCCCTGACCGGCCGCACCACGGAGGTAGCAGCGAAATGAGCACCCCATCCCACTCGATGGTCATGTTGCGTCGCAACTTCAAGCACATCGCCCGGAACCCGACGTCGGTGTTCAACGCGGTCCTGATGCCGATCGTGCTCATGTTGATGTTCGTGTACATGTTCGGAGACGCTTTCAACGTCGGTGTCGACTACATCGACTACGCCACGCCCGGGCTGATGCTGCTGGCCGTGTGTTACGGGCTGGGGGCCACCGCCACGGCGGTGAACTCTGACATGACCAAGGGCATCATCAACCGGTTCAAGGTCATGGACGTCTCCCGTGGTGCGGTGTTGACCGGTCACGTCATCGCCAGCCTGCTGACCAACCTGATCGCCATCGGATCCCTCCTCGGGGTGGCTTTCCTGCTGGGATTCAACCCGTCGGCGAGTTCCCTCGACTGGCTCGCCGTGCTGGGCATCATCGTGCTGCTCGGGTTCGCGGCCGGCTGGCTCACCGTCGCCCTCGGACTGTTCGCCAAGTCCCCAGAAACCGCTGGCCTGGCCGCCGTGCCACTGGTCATGCTGCCGTTCTTCAGCAGCGCGATCGTCCCGGCGGAAAAGATGGGGCCGGGCCTCCGGCAGTTCGCCGAGTACCAGCCCTTCACGTCGATCATCGAAACCCTCCGCGGGTTGCTCAACGGCACACCAACCACCAGCACCACGATCACCGCCATCGCCTGGTGCGTCGGCATCGCACTGGTCGGGTACCTCTGGGCAGGCTCCACGTTCAAGAAGCGCGCGTGACCTTCCGGGCGATGACCTTCCGAGGACCGTGATCGGGCCGACCTCCAAGGCCGTGATCGACAGCTGATACGGCGCGCGCTCGCCAGCGACGAGCGCGCGCCGTGGCCGTGCGGATCGATGCTTCACCGGCTGGGGCAGCTCAGCCCCCACCACACGGACCAAGGATGAGACAAGAGGAGAGTTGTCATGCCTACCTTCGCCACGCCAGGACCCATCGTCGCCACCGTTGTTGTCGCCGGTGCTCAGGTGCGGGTCACCGCGAGCGAGCGGACCGACACCTCAGTGCTGGTCGAACCCATCAACAAGGCGAGCCAGTCGGATGTCAAGGTTGCCAACAAAACCAAGGTCGACTTCGCCGGCGGTCAGCTATCGGTCAAGACGACCGCGTCCGGAGACAAGAACGGTTCGGTCGCCATCACGATCGACCTGCCCGCCGGCTCCAGCCTGGTTTCGTACCTGACGTACTCGGATGTGCACGCCGACGGCTCGTTCGGAGAGTGCGAGCTGCACATGGCATCGGGTCGGGTCCACCTCGATCGCGTCAACGCGCTGCAGGCGAACATCACGGCCGGTGAGGTCACGATCGGCCACATCGCCGAGTGCGCCACCATCGACGGTGCGTCGTTCGCAATGCGGATCACCGAGGTCAAGGACACCGTCAAGCTCACGAGCTCGGGCGGACAGATCTGGATCGGCCACGCATCGTCCGACCTTGATCTCAGCAGTGGCAGCGGCGGTTTCGACATCGACCGCGCCGACGGCAGCGTCACCGCCAAGACAGGCGACGGCACCATTCGGATCGGCCGGTTGACGCGCGGTCAGGCGGAGCTGATGAACGGCTCGGGAAACATCGAGGTCGGCATCAGCGAGGGCACCGCCGCCTGGGTGGACGCCAACAGCGAGCGAGGGTCGGTGCGCAACTCCGTTCCGTCCCCGGAAAACCCTGACACGTCGGACAACAAGGTCACGGTTCACGCCCGCACGCGGCACGGCGACATCAGCATTCAACGCGTAGCAAACTGACCGTGGGCACCTGCCCCGTTCAGGAGTCGAGTGTGACCGTGACCAGTTGATGCCAACTCGTCTGCGTACCCTCCCGAGCCGCCTCAGCGAACCGTGTGTCGCCGAGGCGGCGCCGCGCGGCCTGCTCGATCCGGGCCACATCCGGCTGGGAACGATCCGGCAGCCCGCGCACGCAGGCGCTCGCCGCGAGCAACCGCGCGGCCTGCTCGTGTTGTTCACGGCGCAGTGCCAGGTCCGCGATCCCGACGAGGACCTGCGCGATCACGGGTGCGTGCCCCGCCTCGGCCGCGGCCCGGCAGGCCGCTGCGCGGTATGCGCGGGCCTCGCCGAGGTCGTCGGCGAGGTAGCCGAGCAGATCGTGTGTCACCGCGCGGATGTGCGCACGCTCCGCGGTGTCGCCCAGCATGGTTGTCGCGACGCCGAGTTGCTGGTGTGCCTCCTCCGCGTCGCCGCCCCAACGGGCGAGTTCCGCCTTCGCCAGGGCCAGCTCGGCCAGCGCGTCCGGCCAGGTGACCCGTGCCGCGTACCGTTGCGCCTCGGCTATCGCAGCCGCGCTGGACTCCTTGTCGCCCAGCAGCCAGTACAGCTGAGCCTGTCGCGACCGCATGCGGATGACATCCTCGATGGCACCGACTTCGGTGACGACCGCGATCGCCTGTTCGAAGTGCTCGCAGGCAGCGGCGAACTCGCCGCGCGCGGCGATGCGGTCCGCCAGCTCGGTCTGGGCGAAGGAAATCCCGAACCGTTCGCCGATTGCCCGGAACTCGGCGAGCGCCATCTCGAGATGCGCGTCCGCATCCCGCCCGTCCTGGCCGAGGATGATCCGCATCTTGCCGAGGTGGAGCCGGGCCATCGCGCGGACCCAGGGGTCTTCGTCGTCCAACAGTGCTTCGAACGCGGGCAAGATCTCGTCCGGCGCCTGCAACATGCGTTCCATGGCGGCGACGAACGCCAGCGCCGGGTGGCGGCCCTGGCCGCGCTGACTGCCCTGGCCGAACCGGTACGCCTTGTGGATCCACTCCTCCGTCTGATGTTCGTCGCCCCGCCCGGAGCTCAGGAAATGCCCGACAAGGGCGTACACCGTCGCCCGGATCTCGTCGGTCACCTCGCCGGGCGTCTCGGTCGCGGCGGTGAGCAGCTCGATGCCTTCGGCTCGGTGCCCGCCGAGCCACCAGTACCAGCCGGCGTTCGCCGCGAGCCGCATCGTCGCGTGCGCCTCGCCGGCCGTGATTGCACCACGCATCGCAGAACCGATGTTGTCGTGCTCGACCTCGAGCGTGGCGAGCCATCGCACCTGCTCGGCGCGGCGAAGATGCGGCTCCGCGGTCTCGGTGAGTTCCGTGAAGTAGGCGAGATGCGCAGTGCGCGCCAGGTCCGACTCCCCCGCCTCCGCGAGGCGGTGCCCGGCGTACTCCTTGATCGTCTCGATCATCCGGTAGCGCGGTGCGCTGTCGCGATCGGCGACCAGGAGCGATTTCTCGGCCAGCGCGGTGAGCAGATCGAGCACCTGCTCCCGCTCGACCGTATCGCCGGCGCAGACCCGCTCGGCCGCTTCCAGGCTCGCCCCGCCGGAGAACACCGAGAGCCTGCGCAGGACCATCCGTTCGGCGTCGGTGAGCAACTCCCAGCTCCAGTCGACCACCGCGCGCAGCGTCCTGTGGTGCGGCAACGCGGTACGGCTACCGCTGGTCAGCAGGCGGAACCGGTCGTCGAGCCGGTGGGCGAGCTGATCGATGGACATGGTGCGCAGCCTGGCCGCGGCCAGTTCGATCGCCAGCGGCATCCCGTCCAGCGCCCGGCAGACGCGCACCATCGTCGACAACGTGTGGGCGTCGAGCGCGAGATCCGTGCGCACCGCGCCCGCCCGGTCCCGCAGCATCTGGACGGCGGGAGAGGACTCGATCTCGCCGGGGCTGGCGTCCCCCTCCGGCAAGGTCAGTGGCTCGACCAGCCACAGCGCCTCCCCGGTGATGCCGAGCGGTTCCCTGCTCGTCGCCAGGATCCGCAGTCGCTGGCACTCCCCGAGCACTCGATGGGCGAACGCCGCCGCCGACTCGATCACATGCTCACAGTTGTCCAGAATCAGCAGCGCCTCCCGATCGCGGATCGCGGCGATGAGCCGGTCCGTCGGCTCCACGTTCGGTGCCCCGCCGAGCAGAGCATCCCGGAGGCCGAGCCCGGCGAGCGCCGCCTGTGCCAGGTCAGCGTCCGCGCCGATGGCTGCGAGCTCCACCAGCCAGACCCCGTCCGGCAGGTCGCCGAGCAGCGTGCGCGCGGTTTCCGTGGCCAGCCTGGTCTTCCCCGAGCCGCCCGGCCCGATCAGAGTGGTGAGCCGATGCTCGGCGAGGAGTTCGCGGACCGCGGCGATATCGGCGTCTTTGCCGATGAAGCTGGTCAGCTCGGCACGCAAGTTGGTCTTCCGGTTCTCCTCCCGCCGTCGTCCCAACCCGCCCCGCAGCAGCGCGACGTGCAATGCGGACAGCTCCGGAGAGGGGCCGACGCCCAGCGCGTCGGCCAGGGCCTCTCTCGCGCGCTGGTACACGAGCAGCGCGTCGGTGTCGCGGCCGGCCGTGACGAGGGCACGCATCAGCGCGGCGACAAGCCGTTCTCGCACCGGATGCGCGGCCACCAGGTCGGTCAGCTCCGTGACCAGCTCCACACCGTGGCCGAGGCGGATCTCGGCATCGAACCGATCCTCCATGGCTGTCAGGCGTAGCCCTTCGAGCCGGGTGACCGCCGCGTCCAACGCGGCACTATCCGGCAAATCGACGCCCTGCATGGCCGCACCGCGCCACAGTGCGAGGGCCTCGCGCAGCAGCCGTACCCGCCGCGAATCATCGTCATTCTGGACCTGGCCCGCTGTGATGAGGCGTTCGAACTTCACGGCGTCGACAGCGTCGGGTTCCACCGTCAACCGGTAGCCGTCCGGCTGCCCCTCGATCCAGCCTTCCGGCAGCGCCTTGCGCAGCCGGGAGACCAAGCGTTGCAGGGCATTCGTCGCGTCGGAGGGCGGCCGCTCACCCCAGATCCAGTCGATGAGAGTCGACTTCGGGACCACGTGCCGTGGTTCGAGCGCGAGGGCGATCAACAGACCGCGCAACCGGGCACCCGGCACGTCGGCCAAGACGCCGTCGTCCGCACGAACCTCGAATGGTCCAAGCATCCCGATCTGCACCTGGCAGATCTTGCCACGGGCGATTGGCAGCCTCGCCGACGGTGAGCTGGGCGGAGGTCGAATCCGGCGCCATTGGGGGTACTGCCGCATTTGCCGACCTGACCCAGCGCGGCGGAGCCGGTGCTGCTGGTGGCGGCGTTGACCGCTAGGTGTCGGGATGGGACTGCGCGCGGACGAGATCGTCGCCGGTGCCGGTGCGGTAGTACAGCACTGAACGGCCTGATCGTCGCCGGCTGACCAGTCTCGCGTCCAGCAGCACCCGCAGGTGGCCGCCGACCGAGCCGAGTCCGTACCCGGTCAGCGCCACCAGTTGGGTGGTGCTCTTCGGCGTGTCCAGTGCGGTGAGGATGCGGGCACGTACCGGTCCCAGCAGCCTTGCCAGCGCCTCGGGCGTCGCGCCGGTCCGCGGCCGGGCGAGGAGCCCTGAGCACGGGTAGATGACGGCATAACGGCGTTGCCGCGGGTCGGACGCCACCCAGCCGCGGCGGGTCGTGGCGGGAATGAAGACCAGCTCGGCCCCGGAGATGTCGCGCGGCGGGTAGTCGTACGTGTTGATCTGCAGCCGCCCGTCGCCCAGCCATCGCATTCCCGGTCGCATGCCGTCCAGCGCGGTCGCCCAGCCACCGGAGTTGAGCTGGTGCGTTCGGGCCACGACGTCGGCCTCGAACGCCCGGGCCCGCCACGGCCAGTCCGGTTCGACACTGCGGGTCCAGATCCACGACAGCAGGTCGGCCACTCGGGCCGCGCCGTCCGGCACCCGCAGCGCGTCGGGCACCGGACCCTGCAGGGCGACGGCGAGGTCGTCGAGGTAGGTGCCGGACGGGGTCGCGGCGAGCCTGCCCAGCTCGTCATCGATGGAGCGATCGCCGGGCCGCGGCGGCACGGTCAGGAAATCGGGAAGCCATGCCCGCCGGAACGCCACCTTACGAACGTCGCCGCGAACGGGTCCGCCGCGATGCGCTCGCGGTAGGCGAGACGGTCCACGTCCAGTTGGCTGCCTTCGCCGGCCGGCGCCGGCCGTCCGATGAGCACCACCAGGCGCCCGACCGTCTCGGCCAGCGGCGACAGGGTGAACCGGCTCCGCGCGAGCGTGTCGGAGCCGATCAGCCACACCCCCACGTTTCGCCTCCACAGGAAACTCTAGGACCTCACCTAGCCACCCGCTGAGACTGCCGGCCATGAGTACGTACCGCGAATTGTTCCGTACACCGGAATTCACGCCGATGTTCGCCAGCGCCTCAGCCACCATCGCCGCCCGCACGGTTAGTGGCCTGGCCCTCGGCACCCTGGTGTACGGGGCGACCGGCTCGCCGCTGCTGTCCGCGCTGAGCATGTTCGGCTCATCGTTCGCCCAGATGATCGGCATTTTCACCGTGCTGTCGGCCGCCGACCGACTGCCGCCGCGGGCCGCGACGGCCGGCATCGCGGCTCTCTTCGCCGCCGGCACGGCGGTCCTGGCGGTGCCTGGCCTCCCGGCGTGGGGCATGGTGCTGGTCGTCCTCGGCATCGGGCTGGTCAACTCGGTCGCCGGCGGCGTGCGCTGGGGTTTGCTCCATGAGATCCTGCCGGCCGAGCGTTACCTGCTGGGGCGGTCGGTGTTCAACATGGCGGTCGGGGTGATGCAGATCGCCGGCTTCGCCGCGGGTGGGCTGCTACTGGTGGTGCTGTCGCCCCGCCAGGCGCTGCTGGCCGCCGCCGGACTCAATCTCCTCGCCGCAGCGGTGGCCCGGCTCGGGCTCACCGCCCACCCGCCGCGCGCCGCAGGCCGCCCGTCGATCCGCAGGACCTGGCAGGTCAACGGCCAACTGTGGGCGTTGCCAGCACGCCGCGCCACGTACCTCGCGATGTGGTTGCCCAACGGCTTCATCGTGGGTTGCGAGGCGCTGTTCGTCCCGTACGCGCCCGCTTCGGCCAGTGCACTGTTCGTCGTAACCGCGTTCGGGATGTTGACCGGTGACGTTCTCGTCGGCCGATTCCTGCCGCAACGGCACCGCCGGCGGCTGATCACGCCGCTACAGATTCTGCTGGTGCCCCGTTCCTGCTGTTCGCACTGCCTCTACCGTATGGCGTCGCCCTGACCGCCGCGGCGCTCGGAGCGACTGGCTACAGCGCCGGTCTGCTGCTGCAGGAACGCCTGCTCGCTCAGACCGGCGACGACATCCGCGGCCAGGCGCTCGGCCTGCACTCGGCGGGCATGCTCACGATGCAGGCGGTCGGCGCCACCATGGCCGGGGCCGCAGCGCAGATCCTGCCGGTCGGCACCGCGATGGCTGTCATGGCGCTGGCATCGCTGTGCATCAGCGCCACCCTCGCCGCAGCGATACGCCGCCCGATCACGGTCCCGGTCCACGTCGGCTGAGCCCGCACAGTCTCTTCGCTACGGGACACACTCTCCTCATCAGCATGATCGGGCGTACTCCTGCTGGCCCGGACCGGGGCGGTCCGGGCCAGCAAGACCTCTACCCTGACGCGCTTGCGGTCAGCGGAGCGGGCGGAAGAATTCGCGCATGTCGTCGACCAGGAGATCGGGTGCTTCCAGGGCGGCGAAGTGACCGCCGCGGCTGTACTCGGCCCAGTGCACCACGTTGTGGTCACGTTCGGCGAGGGGTCGGATGGTGATGTCGTTGGGGAACACCGCCACCCCGGTCGGCACTGGCGACCGGGTCTGGGCCTGGCCCCAACTGCGGGCCCCTTCGTAGTAGATGTGGGCCGCCGATCCGGCGGTGCCGGTCAGCCAGTACACCGAGACATCGGTGAGGATCAGGTCGCGGTCAATGGCGTCCTCGGGCAGGTTCGCGCTCGGGTCGGTCCATTCCTTGAACTTCTCGACGATCCAGGCGAGCTGGCCGACCGGTGAGTCGGTGAGGGCGTAGGAGATGGTCTGCGGACGGGTTGACTGGACGATCGCGTATCCGCTCATGTCCTGGCCCCACGTCGACATGAGCGCGAGTCGGGCCTGATCGGCCTCGGTGAGGTCGGCCAGCTCAGCCGGATCGCCGGAGGGGAAGGTCCCCAAGTTGTTGACGTGCACGCCGATCACCCGGTCGGGGTCGATACGGCCGAGCTCGGGGGACACAATCGCTCCGGTGTCCCCGCCCTGGGCGCCGTAGCGGTGGTAGCCGAGGCGTTCCATCAGGGTGGCCCAGGCCCGGGCTACCCGGCTGGTGTCCCAGCCCGGGGCGGACAGCGGGCTGGAAAAGCCGAAGCCGGGCAGCGACGGGGCTACCACGTGGAAAGCGTCGGCAGGGTCGCCGCCGTACCGGGCGGGATCGGTCAGCGGGCCGATGATCTTCATGAACTCCACGATCGAGCCGGGCCAACCATGGGTGATGATGAGCGGCAGCGCCCCCGGCTCGGGCGAACGGACGTGCAGGAAGTGCACGGTCTGGCCGTCGATGGCAGTGGTGAACTGGGGAAACTCGTTCAGCTGCGCCTCATGGGCACGCCAGTCATAAGAGGTGCCCCAGTAGTCGGCCAGATCCTTCAGGTAGCCCAGCGGCACCCCGGCCTCCCAGCTCGTGCCCGGCAGCTGGCTCGGCCAGCGGGCGTCGGCGAGCCGCCGGCGCAGGTCGTCGAGGCGGTCCTGAGAAATCTCGATCTTGAATGGGGTGATCTCTTCGCTCATGACTGCCACGCTACGGACCAGCTAGGACAGGTTCCGCCCTAGGCGCATGACAAACTTCTGAGCATGTTGGAAACCTCCGCGCGACTGCTGCGGCTTCTCGGACTGCTGCAAACCCCGCGCGACTGGACCGGCGCAGACCTTGCGCAGCGCCTGGAGGTCGACATACGGACCGTGCGGCGTGACATCCAGAAACTGCGTGATCTGGGCTATCCAGTGCACGCCATCGCTGGCGCGGCCGGCTACCGGCTCGGCGCCGGGACGAAGCTTCCGCCGCTGCTGCTCGACGACGACGAGGCCGTCGCCGTCGCCATCGGGCTGCGCACCGCCGCAAGCGGCACGGTGACCGGTATCGAGGACAGCTCACTGCGCGCACTCGCCAAACTCGAACAGGTCCTGCCCTCGCGCGTACGACACCGCGTCAACCTGCTGCACTCGGTCACCGTCACGGTCCCGGCCAGCGGACCGACCGTGGACCCAGCCGTACTCACCGCCGTCGCCGCCGCCTGCCGCGAGCACCACCGGCTCCGCTTCGACTACCAACGCCACGACGGCACGAGCTCGGTACGCGACATCGAACCGCACCGACTGGTCCACACCGGCCGACGCTGGTACCTGATCGGCTGGGACACCGACCGGCGCGACTGGCGCACGTACCGCGTCGACCGGATCCGTCCCCGCATCCCGACAGGCCCACGATTCACCCCACGACAAGCGCCCGACGTCGACCTCGCCGGCTACCTCACCCGCGGCGTATCCACCGCCCCATACCGTTACCAGGCCCTGATCACCCTGTATGCGCCAGCCGAGACCGCCGCCGAACGGTTCCCACCCACTGTCGGCGTCATCGAAGCCATCGACCCGCACACCTGCCAACTGCACACCGGATCCAACTCCCTCGACGAAATCGCCATCTACGTCGCGCTGTCCGGCTTTCCCTTCCAGATCCACGAACCACCCGAACTGATCGCACACATCCGACACCTCGCCACCCGACTCATCGACGCCACCATCCCTGTAGGACACGATGTGCAGGCCAATCGTGCGGCAAGGTCAACTGGGGAGAACGTGGGCGCATCAGGATGGTCGTACAGCGTCACCTACCAGCCGGACGTCGCCGCCGCGCTTGAACAGTTGCGTCAGGACGTGTACGCCCGAGGTGCCTACTACAGCGAGGAGCCGAACCCACTCCTTGCCCTGACCGCGGACGAGTTTCGTGCCACGCTCAATCCCGCGGGCAACGAGAGCGGGATCAACGAGTTTCTCCTCGACGAGTGGCGCGCCGCCCAGCAGCGACCCAAGCCGATTGACCCGGACACGTTGTTCGCAGCGCAGCCTGACTCCGGGACGCACTCCATCATCGATATGGCCAACGGCGTGTCGGCCGAGCCGGCGCTGTTCACCGTCTCTCCGTTGACCGACGAGCAGATGCAGGGGTTCTTCGGGACCCTGACGCCCGCGCCGGACCAGGTCATGGAGTGGATGAAGAGCGACGCCCCATACTCGGTACGCGAACGATGGCACGGCATCTACATCGTCAGTTACGTCGACGGACGTCCCGAGCAAATCCACTTCGCTAGGTTCTCCGGCGACTGAAGACACCGCGCGTGTGTTCGACGCTGGGCTAGCCGACATCTCGGTCGTCTGGTGTTAGCTCGCGGTGGTCCCGTCCAGGATGTGCAGCATTTGTTCGACTGTCAGGGCCGGGTTGGCCGCGGCGGCCTCGGCCAGTTCAGGATCATTGAGGAGTGCGGCGATCCGCGGTGCCGAGAGGCCAGGGCTGGTTGCCATCGCCTGCCGCACGGTGGCGTCCGGGTCGGTGCTGAGCCGGTCGACGAGTTCGGGATTGGCGTGCGGGTCGAGGGCAACGAGCCGCCGTACTGCCGGGTCGGGGTCGTCGGCGAAGCGGGCCAGTCCTTCGGTGGGAAACTGCGGTAGCTCGCTGAGGCGGTCGCGGCCGCAGCAGTGGTACTCCAGGAAGCAGCGCAGCAGCAGCGCTGGCGGCGCGGCCGGGTGGTGCTGGGCGAGCAGGACCCGTACGCCCAGGTCAGAGTCGTCGGCGAGGATGGTGACCGTTTCCACCGGCAACTCGGCGTTGCGGGCCGCTCGGCGGCGCAGCAGCGGATTAACCGAACGGGCCCAGCACAGCGCCTCAGTGAGCTGCGGCGAGGCATCGTCGGGATACGGGATCGAACGGCAGCGGACGTCCGCGGAGCCGAAGTGTCCGTCGTCCCGCACAGTGGTCACGTCGATGTCGATGTCGGCCCGCTGTAGCTCGGTGAGGCCAGGATGGGTGGAGACCGCAGTGCGGACCTCGACCACCGGATCATTGGCGAGCCTGACGAGTTGGTCGCCGGTCAGGTCGACGCGACCGGTGACTCCCTGCCGCACCGACGGGTCAGGGTGGCGTAGCAGCGTCTCGACCACGTCCGGCGGGACCGTCGGGTTCTCACCCATCACTCGCAGCGCAGCCGTGTCGCCGCTGGCGAGCACGTGATCGACCAGCGCCCGGGAGAGGGGACGCTGCAGCACGTACCAGAACGTGTGACAGTGCTGATCCGGCAGATCCGCAGGCTCCATCACCTGCTGCCGGTGCGCGACGGATGCCACGGCCGCCGCCCGCACCTCGGGCGCCTCATCGTCCAGCAACGCCTGGCGCGACCGCTCGTCCAGCCAGTACAGGGAACCGGCCGCGAACCGGCGCACACCCGGCCGGGGGTGCGCGGCGGCCAGCCGGAACAGACGCCGGTCATACCCCATTGCGTCGAGCAACTCGCCGATCAACTCCTCCCGCGTGAACGGCATGTCGGAGGGTCGGCCGTCGAGCTCGGCCAACAACCTGACCAGCACGTCGTCGGGTAGCGGCTCCTGTCCGGGTCGGCCAAACGCGCGTATTCTCACCCGCCACGCCGGATCAGCCAGCAGCTTGGCACGCACCAGAGGGTCGACTCCCGGGTGGGCGGCCAGCGCTCCGCGGATCCTGGGCGAGGGATGGCGCAGCATCGCATCCCGCACCGGCGGTGGCAGCTCGCGGCGACGGCGTAGCCCCTCGCACACCTGCTCCGGCCATGTCTCCACCAGTCGGAGCAGCACGCTACTCGGTGCTGCTGGGTTCCTCGCCAGACCACGCAGCAACGGCGAAGGCGACGAACACCGATCCAACCAGGCATCCCCGATCACCGGCCGCACCTTACGCCCAGGCAGGTCGCACCGAAGCCCGCTTATCGGCCTCTGGACTCTCCGCTATTGCGGGGCGACGGGTCGGAGGTCGTCAAGCTTGATCACCCTCGCCACCTCGCTCAGGTCACTGCCCAGCTGGTGATCGCGCCCGGGCAGCAGGTGCAGCTGTGCCTGCGGGATGACGCGGATGTAGAGGTCGGCATGCGACGGTGGAGCAGTTTCGTCCTGGAGTCCATGGAACACATGCACCGGCACGCCTTGCGGCAGCCTCGCGCCGAGGTTGTGCGGCGGCTCGAACTCGCCGCCGGGCCAGCCACCCGCACCGACGAACGGAGCGGCGATCAGCACGATCGCCTTGAGCTTCCGCTCCGGTGGCCGCTCGGCGAGCGCGTTGATGAGAATCGTCCCGCCCACTGAATGGCCGGCGACGACCGCCCCGTCGTCCAGGGCCGCGATCTCCCGCCGGATGGCCACGCTCCACTTGGCGAAGCTCGGGTCGCCCTCGTCGGGCATGCGCGGGTAGCGAACCTCGTACCCGTCCCCGAGCTCCCGCCTCAAGCTGTCGAACAGCTCGTTGTCCCATTCGTCGTGCACGTCGGCGCCGCCACCCTGGATGAACAAGATCTGCGGGGTCACCGCCATGACGATCCTCCTGGGCACCGCCTGCGGGAAGAGCAGCGACGGCCTCGCGGAGTTGGCCAGCTCGCCACGCCAACGCTTCGCGAGAACGGTTTCCGTCTGCAGCGGACAACAACAAAGGGAAGCGATCCCACTTTAACGTATATCGCACCGGGGGGCTTGCCGCAAGACCCGGGTCTTGCCGCAGAATCGTCGGCCGGAGCCAGGAACGGACGAAGAAATGGGGCACGACGTGCGTGTGTTGTTGTCGACCTATGGGGGGCGCGGTGACGTCGAGCCACTGGTGGCATTGGGGGTCAGTCGAGTGCAGCGGACGACGGCTACCTCGGAGGTATCGCGATGATCGAGCAGTACGTGTTAGGTCTCCAAGAGGTCGACGAGTCGCAGGTCGCGATCGTTGGCGGCAAGGGCGCGCACCTGGGGGCGTTGTCGCGGATCGAGGGCATCCGCGTGCCGGCCGGCTTTTGCGTGACGACGGACGCCTTCCGGCGGATCATGGCCGAACGGCCGTCGATCGACGATCGGCTCGACCAACTGTCGCGCCTGAACCCGGGCGACCGGGAGGCGATCCGCACTCTCAGCGCGGAGATCCGTCGGACCATCGAAGGGATCGTCCTCCCCGACGATGTGGCGGCGGCAATCACCCGGGCCCTCACCCAGCTCGGTGAGCGAACTGCCTACGCCGTCCGATCCAGCGCGACGGCAGAGGACTTGCCGACGGCCTCCTTCGCCGGCCAGCAGGACACGTACCTGAATGTCATGGGGTCGGCGGCGATCCTCCAGCACGTCAGCCGGTGCTGGGCCTCGCTCTTCACCGAGCGGGCGGTGACCTACCGTCAGCGGAACGGCATCGACCCCCGCTCGGTCCACATGGCCGTTGTCGTGCAGCAGATGGTCTTCCCGCAGGTTGCCGGCGTCCTCTTCACGGCCGACCCCGTCACGGGCAACCGGAAGGTCGCCACCGCGGAGGCCAGCTTCGGCCTCGGCGAGGCCCTGGTCTCCGGGCTGGTGAACGCGGACGCCTACAAGGTCCGCGACGGTGAGATCATCGACAAGGCGATCGCCACCAAGCGGCTTGCCATCCACGCCCTGCCGACCGGCGGGACGCAGGAACAGGCGATCAGCTCGGAGCAGCAGGAGCAGCCGGCGCTGACGGATGCACAGGTCGTACGGCTCGTGCAGCTCGGGCGGCGGATCGAAGCACACTTCGACCACCCGCAGGACATCGAATGGTGCCTGGTCGACGATGACTTCCAGCTCGTCCAGAGCCGGCCAATCACCACGCTGTTCCCCGTTCCCGAGACCGGCGACGGTGAGAACCACGTCTACGTCTCCGTCGGTCATCAGCAGATGATGACCGACCCCATGAAGCCCCTGGGGCTCTCCATGTGGCAGCTGACGGCCATGGCGCCGATGCACGGCGCCGGCGGGAGGCTGTTCGTCGACGCCACCCGGGCCCTGGCCTCGCCCGCGAGCCGCGCCGGCCTGCTGGAGGCGGTGGGGAGGGGCGATCCGCTGATCAGGGACGCGCTGGAAACAGTCCTCGACCGCGGCGACTTCGTCCCGACGCTCCCCGATCAGGGTCCAGCAGGGCCGCCCGCTGGCGGCTCGCCCGCCCCCATCGAGACCGATCCGGCCATCGTCACCGAGCTGATCGAGCGCAGCCAGGCATCCATCGCCGCGCTGCGGCGCGACATCCGGACGAAGACCGGACCGGCACTGTTCGACTTCCTGCTGGAGGCCTTTCAGGAGCACAAGCGAGTCCTCGGTGATCCATTGAGCATGCAGGCGATCATGGCGGGGATGGAGTCCACCTGGTGGCTCAACGACCAGCTGCAGGAGTGGCTGGGCGAGAAGAACGCGGCCGACACCCTCACGCTGTCCGCCCCCGGCAACGTCACGTCGGAGATGGGACTGGAGCTCCTGGACGTCGCTGACGTCATCCGCCCGTACCCGGAGGTGGTGGCCTTCCTGCAGGAGGTCGAGGACGAGGGCTTCCTGGACGAGCTGGCCAAGCTCCCTGGCGGCCAGGAAGCGCGCGACGCCATCGAGGCCTACCTCGACCGGTACGGCATGCGCTGCGCCGGCGAGATCGACATCACGAGGCCACGCTGGAGCGAACGCCCCACCACGCTCGTGCCCGTCATCCTCGACAACATCAGGCACTTCGAGCCGGGCGCTCGCAAGCGACGCTTCGAGCAAGGGCGACAGGAGGCGCAGAAGAAGGAACAGGACGTCCTGGAGCACTTGCGGGCCCTGCCGGACGGGGAGCGGAAAGCCGAAGAGACCAAGCGGATGATCGACCGAGTCCGGACCTTCATCGGCTACCGGGAGTACCCGAAGTACGCCATTGTCAGCCGCTACTACGTCTACAAGCAGTCCCTGTTGGAAGAGGCCGAGCGCCTCGTACAGGCCAACGTGCTTCGCGAGAAGGAAGACATCTTCTACCTCACGTTCCAGGAGCTTCACGACGTCGTGCGCACGAACCAGGCCGATGATCAGCTCATCCACCGCCGGAGGGACGCGTTCAGGTCGTATCAAGCGCTCACACCGCCCCGGGTGCTCACGTCGGAAGGTGAGGGCATCACCGGGGCGTACCGACGCGACGACGTGCCGACCGGCGCGCTGGTCGGCCTCCCGGTTTCCGGCGGGATCGCCGAGGGCCGAGCCCGCGTCATCCTGGACATGGCCGAGGCCGATCTCGAACCAGGCGACATCCTGGTCACCGCCCACACCGACCCGAGCTGGTCACCCCTGTTCGTCGGGATTGAGGGGTTGGTGACGGAGGTGGGCGGCCTCATGACCCACGGCGCGGTCGTCGCCCGGGAGTACGGCTTGCCCGCCGTCGTCGGTGTGGAGCATGCGACCAAGCTGCTCCGGGATGGGCAGCGGATTCGCGTGCACGGAACCGACGGGTACATCGAGATCCTGCCTTGACGGCCACCGACCGAGCAGGCGGTTCATAGCGTCCGGCCCGAAGCAACGCTAAGCAGGGTCCACCGAACTACAGCGCCGTCCAGTAGGCGCGCCCGCCGCCGGGTGGTCGGGCAGGCTCAGCAGGCGCCGCAGTCCCTGGCGGCGCCGGCGAACAGCCTGGCGGCGGGCGGCGTCACGTTCGATGTCGTTCGTTCACCAGATGTGGCAGCGGCGGCGTTACCGGCACCTCAGTGGGCAAGTCGCGATCAGGCGCCACGGCACCTGTTCGGCCTGTGACCATGGCCTGGTGAGTCAATACACCGTTTCTCCAGAGATTTCGAGGTGTGAGTAAGACGGTCATTCGTCGCGGTGGGCTGACTGCCGGATGTCACTGAAAATGGACACGCGAGTGCGATGGTGGCGGGGCGCCTCGATCTCGTCGATTGTCGCTACGGCCAAGTCGGCGTACGAGAGATGTGCGACCTCCCGGTCCGGGACGTGCTCCCCGCCGACCTGGTAGCGGCCGGTGCGTGGGGCGTCCATGTGCAATGCGGCGGGTGGGGTGAGCATGAGCCAGTCGACCATCGTGTCTGCTGCCTGGAGTCTGTCCAGACCGGCCGTGTGGGCAAGGGCGAAGGGTCGGAACTCGCCGGGGAGTACGGCGGGATCGTCGAGCAGGAGCCGACCTTCCGCATCCTTGAGGTTGGCGAACAGGCCGATCACGATCAGTCGGGGTACGCCGGCTTGGGACAGTCCGTAGAGGAGAGCGTCAGCGGCCTTGACGAAGAAGCCCGGATCGAGGTCGAGGGTGGCGAGCGCCTCTGGTCCGGATGCAGGGCTGACCGCGTGGACCACGGCGTCGTGGCCGTGCACGATCGCGGAGACTGATTGCGGGTTGGTGACGTCACCGCGTACCGCGGAGGTGATGTCGGGGTATTTGTTGGGGTTCCGGACTATCGAGGTAACGTGATGTCCACGGCGGTGCGCCTCGGCGGCTACGGCGCGACCCGCCCGGCCGCCGGCTCCGAAGATCGCGATGCTGGTCATGGCGCGACGCTAGTCGGCTGGGGGCCAGTTACTGCAACGGTACTGGGGTAGGTTCGAGCGGTGACGTTGAAGCTTGACGCGGACATGTTCGATCCAGCGTGCCCGTCGAGTGTGCTGCCGTTCCAGATCGGTGACAAATGGACTGCGATGGTGGTGCTGTGCCTTGAGCATGGGCCGCGTCGGTTCAGTGAACTCCGGGTGCCGTTGCGGACGGTCACGCCGAAGGTTCTGACCGAGACACTGCGCGCCATGGAACGGAACGGCACCGTCACCCGTACGTCTTACGACGAAAACCCGCCGCGCGTTGAATACGCACTGACGCCACTTGGTCGGAGCCTGCTGACTCTTATCGAAGCTGCGCGGTCCTGGACCAGAGAAAACAAGTCCGAGCTGGTGGCCGCCCGCAAGTCGTATGACTCGCGCTTGCCGTGATTCGTCAGAGGCGAGGGCGCTAAAGCGCCCTGAGAGCAAAACTCCCGTGAGTCGAGAACTGTAGTTCGCCGGTCCGGAGCCGCCGCGGCTACCGGAGGCTGCGGTCTTGGTTGGCGCAGCAGGCATCAGTGCAGCCGGGGCCGCAGCCGCAGCTCGCCGCGCCGTCGGTCTCGCCGCCAACAGCGGGCAGGGCGCAGTCGTCGCACTGCTCGCCGCGCCACGCCTCGACGCCTTCGCGGACGGCGACGGCGGCGATGACCAGCGCCGCGATGGGATCGGCCCACCACCAGCCGATGGCGGCGTTGGCCAGCAGCCCAACGAGCACGATCGCGGACAGGTACGTGCAGAGCATGGTCTGCATGGAGTCGGCGACGACGGTGGCCGAGCCGAGCTCGCGCCCGGTGCGCCGCTTGGCCCAGACCAGCAGCGGCATGACGACGACGGAGACGGCGGCGATGCCGATCCCGATCGGCGACGTCTCGGCCCGCTCGCTGCCGAGCAGGCTGCGGGCGGCGTCGACGGTGACCCAGGCGGCCAGAGCGAAGAACGACACGGCGATGAGTCGCAACGCCAGGCGCTCGCGGTTTTCAGGGACGCGGGAGCGGAACTGCCAAATGACGACCAAGGCGCTGGAGACCTCGACGAAGGAGTCGAGGCCGAAGCCGAGCAGCGCCGTCGAGGACGCCGCCGCGCCAGCGGCGACGGCGAAGACGCCTTCGAGCAGGTTGTAGCCGGCTGTGGCGTAGGCCAGGTGCAGGCTGCGCCGATTGAGCTGAGCGCGCCGCGGTGGGCTTGGTGCCGTGCGAAGCGGGACGCTCACCTCGTCACCGCAGGGGTGTCGGTGCCGTAGGTGGGGCAGAGCGCGACGGCGGAGCCGGTCGCGGCGAGCACGCCTTCGGCGGCTTGCAGGAGATCCATCAGCTCGGGCCTCGTGAGGGCGTAGAACGACTGCCGGCCCTCGGCCCGGTAGTCGACCAGGCCGCAGTCACGCAGGCAGGCGAGGTGCTTGGACACAGTGGACTGGGCGAGGCCCAGCTCGCCGGTCAGGTCCACGACCCGGGCCTCCCCGGCGGCCAGCCGCGCCACGATCCGCAGCCGCGTCTCATCGGCCAGGGACCGGAACAGCGCTACCGCAGGGCTCATCCCGCCCGCAACTGCCGCAGTCACACACCCGTCATCCATCATCGCCATGGCGCGATAATAGCCCAGTCAGGCGATGCCGGGTGGCGGACCCTTCGGGGTCGGGCCGCCATAAACGCGTGGCGGACTATGCAGCGCTGTTCAATCCGCTGGCCGCGTCCTTGATCAACGATGCCACCGCACCGGGCTGGGACACGTAGATCGCGTGACTTCCGGCGACCTCCACCACCGTGGAGCCGGTACGCTCGCTCATTGCCCGCTGCGCGGGTGGCGGGATCATCCTGTCCTCGGTGGCGACCAGGTACCAGCTCGGCTTGCCGCGCCAGGCGGGTTCGGTCACCTGACCGGCCAGCGCGTCCGCGCCCCACGGCACCTTCGAGGCAGCCATGAAGGCGGCCTGCTGCGCGGGGAGGTCGCCAGCGAACGAGTCGGCGAATTTCTCCCGGTCGAGCATCAGGAGACCGTCCCTGGGAGGCAGGATCGGCGGCACGGGGGCGCCGGGCGGCGGGTTGGCGATCAGAGTGTTGACGGATTCCCCCTTGTCCGGGGCGAATGCCGCGATGTAGACCAACGCAGCAACCTTGGGGTGGTTTCCCACCTCGCTGATGACGACTCCGCCGTAGGAGTGGCCGACGAGGATGACGGGCCCGTCCTGCTCATCGAGGGTCCAGTTGGTGGCGGCCACGTCGCCCGCAAGCGAGGCAGTCGAGTTCTGCACGATGCTGACGTTGTAGCCGTCGTTGGTGAGCTCGTCGTAAACGGCCTGCCAGCCGGACCCATCCACGAAGCCGCCGTGTACGAGGACGACGTTCTTTGTCGTCGAGTCTGCACTCACTGTGTTCCTCCTGTTGCTGAGCGACGCCGTCCGGCGCGACGTTGACAGTAGGGCGACCCAATGACCGCCGTTCAGTCATTTGACTGACATCTGGGCGGGCCCAGCGAGGGGCGAAACGGCGAACCCCGGCCAAGCGTGCGCCCGTTGTGGCATCGACCAAACTCGGCCCAGCGGGTAATTACCTGCTTTTCCCGCCTCCATGCCTGGATGACGTCACGGTCGCGCCCAACCGCTGCGCACCATCCAGCGGCGGCGCTTACCCGGCGGCCGGCAGATCAGCGACCCGTGTGCCGAGATCAAGCTCCAGCGGCCCCCGGGTCTGAAAGCCCCGGCCAAACAACTCCTTCGACCGGTCCTGCACCTCCGGGGCGGCGACCAACTCCTGGAACCGGCGGCCGTCGGCGCGTACGGCCTCGGCCGGTGGCAGTGTCAGCTCGTTGATCGCCCGCTTCGTGGCCTGAATCGCCGCCGGGGGAAAGGACGCGATCCGCCGGGCAAGCGTGGCCACGAACTCATCGAGCTCGGCGTCCGGCAGCGCCCGGTTGATCCACCCATACCGCTCCGCAAGGTCGGCGTCCGCGTCCTGCGCGCCGAGGATCATCTCGAGGGCCCGTCCTCGGCCGAGCCGACGCGCCAGATGTTGTACGCCACCAGCCCCGGGCGCCACGCCGAAACCGCACTCGGGCTGGCCGAGCAGCGCGTTCTCCCGTGCCGCGAAGCACATGTCGCAGGCGAGCACGAACTCGCTGCCCGCTCCCCGAGCCCGTCCGCGCAGCTTCGCGATCGTGACGACCGGCACCTCGCTCAGCTTGCGCAGCACCATCCCGAGAAAGGCGTCCTGCGGACCCCCGCCCGCTTTGGCCGCCTCGGCCGTGTACTCGGCGACCTTGGTCAGATCGACGTGAGAAATGAAAAAGTCCGGGTCGGCGGTGTCGAAGACGACTACCCGTACCTCTGTGGCTCTGGTCAGGCGATCAAGCAGAGTGACCAGGTCCCGCACGAACTCCGGGCCGATCATGTTGATCGGCGGCGCGTCCAGCGTCACCGTCAGGACGCCGCCGCTCAGCTCGGTACGCAGGGTCTCGAACGAGGTGTTCATCCGCCTGCTCCTCTCCGTCGCGCGACCGAAGCCGCGGGCAGCGGCCGTGAGATCCGCGGGGGCGACCAGCGCCGGGGCCTCACGTCACGCGACGGGTCGGCGCCCGATGGTCGCTGTCGATGGTACGGACTGGCTCCGCCCGGCCGTGGCGCTTCGCCAGATCCCCAGCGCGCACGCGCGACTCCTCAGGGGCGGGCGTCGAGCAGGCGGTCGAGGCTCACCGCCGTGCCGATCAACGAGAGGTGGCTGAACGCCTGCGGGAAGTTGCCGGTCTGCTCACCGGTGGGTGCGATCTCCTCAGAGTAGAGGCCGAGAGGACTGCTGTAGGTGAGCATCTTTTCGAAGGTCAGCGTGGCGTCGTCGAGCCGTCCGGACTCGGCGAGGGCCCGGACGTACCAGAAGGTGCACATGGTGAAGGTGTTCTCCTGGCCGGGAAGGCCGTCGGGCGAGGCGGTCGGGTCGTATCGGTAGACCAGGCTGTCGGACACGAGATCCGCGTCCATCGCCCGCAGCGTGGACTGCCACATCGGATCCATTGATGAGACCAGTCCGACGCCGGGCATGGCGAGCAGCGACGCGTCCAGGACGTCGGTCGCGTAGTTCTGCACGAAGGCACCGCGTCCGGGGTGGAAGCCGCGGGCCATGATCTGGTGGTAGATCTGATTTCGGTTTTGCACCCACCGGGCGGTGTCGGCCGGTCGTCCGCTTCGGTGCGCGAGGCGGACAGCCCGGTCAAGGGCGACCCAGGACATCAGCCGCCCGTAGGTGAAGTCCTGGCGGCCGCCCCGGGTTTCCCAGATCCCGTCTTCGGGCTCGTCCCAGTGCTCGCAGACCCAGTCGACCAGTCGCACGGTGTTCAGCCACAACTGGTGAGAGGTCCGCAGACCAAGGCTGGCGGCTTCGTGGAGGCCATTGAGTAGCTCGCCGTAGATGTCGAGTTGCAGCTGGTTCGCGGCGGCATTGCCGATCCGCACGGGCGCTGATCCGCGGTAACCCTCGAAGTGGTCGAGCACCTCCTCGGAGAGATCGGGTGAGCCGTCGACGCGGTACATGATCTGCAGCGGCACCTCCCGGTCCCTGGCCTCCCGGACCCGTTCGTCGACCCAGTGGATGTACTGCCACGCCTCCTCGGTGAAGCCCAGCTTGAGCAGGGTGTGTATGGAGATTGACGCGTCGCGGATCCAGGTGTAGCGGTAGTCCCAGTTGCGCTGGCCGCCGACCTGCTCGGGCAACCCGGCGGTGGGGGCGGCGATGAGCGCGCCGGTCGGCGCGTACGTCATGAGCTTAAGCGTCATCGCCGACCGCTCGACCATCTCTCGCCAGCGGCCGGTGTAACGGGAACGGCCCAGCCAACGCCGCCAGAAGTCGCGGGTTTGCTCCAGCAACTCCTGCACCTCGCCCGGCGTGTAGAAGCGTGGTCGGTCAGGCGACACTCCTGTTTCCAGAACGGCACCCCCGGCCTCGCCCTCGCGCAGCGTGGCTATGGTCCAAAGGCCATCGTCCTTGCGCTGGACTCCCTGCTCGCCGGGCTGGGTTTCGGGGTATCGAACGAGGCTCACGGCGAGGGAGAGCGCAGAGCTGCGGAAAACGTGACCGGCGGGGTACGCGTCGAGTTGGTGCGGGTCCCGCCCGTAGTTGAAGCGGGGTTGGCAGTCGACACGGAACCGCATGACACCTCGGACAACCCGCAGCATCCGCACCAGGCGGTGGCGGTCGGTGGGCTGATCCCCCGCGACGGGCATGAAATCCACCAGCTCACCCACGCCGTCCGCGCTCAGGAAGCGGGTGATCAGGATCGGCGTGCCGGGCAGGTACAGCTGCTTACTGACGTAGTCGACGCCCTCTGGCGACACCTGGAAGTACCCACCCTTGTGCCGGTCGAGCAGGCCGCCGAACACGCTCGGCGAGTCGAACCGAGGGGCACAGAACCAGTCCAGCGTCCCGTCCTTCGCCACCAGCGCCGCGGTCTGCAGATCACCGATCAAGCCATGGGCTTCCAACGCAGGGTACGAATCCACCCATGCCTCCCCAAATTATCTCAGCGTTACCAGACTACTTTGTACCGGACGAAGCACCTATAACGCACCACTGTGCCTGATGATCTTCAAACAGCCATTGGGCGCGGTAGGCATGCCGCCAGCCGCTGATTGGCTCTCGACCTGTAGAGGCCCGCCAGGGAGATTGCAGATCTGATGCCGTACTTGAGGGAGTTGTGATGCAGGTAGCCGTGGTGACCTTCGACGGGTTCAACGAGCTCGACAGCTTCATCGCTTCCGCGCTGATCAACCGGTGCCGGAAGGACGGCTTGGAGGCCTTCATTACGACGCCGACGCCGGTGGTCACGTCGATGAACGGCGTCGAGGTGACTGGGCAGCGCCCGATGGAGTTCGTGACCGAAGCCGACGTCGTGCTGATCGGGAGCGGGGTGAAGGCGCGAGACGTGGTCGCCGACGACCAGCTGCTCTCCAGGCTGCTGCTCGATCCCTCGCGACAGCTGATCGGTGCGCAGTGCTCCGGCGCGCTGGTGCTCGCCCGGCTCGGGTTGCTGGCCGGCATGCCGGCTTGCACGGACAGGACGAGCCGGCCCTTTGTCGAAGCCTGCGACGTCACCGTGCTGGACGCGCCGTTCCACGCCGAGGGAAACGTCGCTACGGCGGGCGGTTGCCTTGCGTCCCAGTATCTCGCCACGTGGGTGATCAGCCGAATGCTCGGGGAGGACGCCGCGCACGACGTCCTCGATTACGTGGCTCCGGTCGGCGAAAATCAGGAGACTGTCGAGCGCGCCGTACAAGCCGTCCGCGCAGGTGAGGTTGCACTGCGCTGACGCCCCCGCGATGAGCCCTCCTGGGCCGGCCCGCAGTCAGAGCGGCGACTCCTGAGCGCAATGGACGGGTTTCGTTTCGGTGGCTACCGTCGAGTCGGCGTGTACGACAGGTGTCCGACTCCCGTCGTAGGCTGCATCTCGCACGTGATGGGCAGGAGGCTGAGGTGGCCGAGGTGATGGTGGCCGAGGTGATGGCCGAGCTGGCCGAGCTCGAGGACCCGAAGACACGCGAGGTGAACGAGAAACACGGTGACGATCACGGTGTGCACCTCGGCAAGCTGCGCGCGCTCGCGAAGCGGCTGAAGACGCAGCAGGAACTCGCGTGCCAGCTCTGGCAGACAGGTGACACCGCGGCGAGACTGCTGGCGATCTTGATCTGCCGCCCGAAGGCGTTCGAGCGTGACGAGTTGGACGTCATGTTGCGCGAGGCGCGCACACCCAAGGTGCACGACTGGCTCGTGAACTACGTGGTGAAGAAGAACCCGCACTCCGAAGAGCTGCGCCTGGCCTGGTCCGCCGATCCGGATCCAGTGGTCGCGAGTGCCGGCTGGGCGCTGACCACCGAACGCGTGGCGAAGAAGCCCGAGATCCTCGACCTCCCAGGACTGCTCGACATCGTCGAGACGGAGATGAAAGACGCCCCGGATCGCCTGCAGTGGGCGATGAACCACTGCCTGGCTCAGATCGGAATCGAGCACGCCGAGCACCGCGCCCGTGCAATCGACATCGGTGAGCGCTTGGAGGTGCTCAAGGACTACCCGACTTCCCCGGGCTGCACCTCTCCGTTCGCGCCCATCTGGATCAGCGAGATGGTGCGCCGACAGCACGGTAGGTAGAAAGGTCCGAACCGGCTTCGTTCAGCCCACGAGCGCTCGTACGACGTCGGGCCGGTTCAGGGCCGCGACACACCAGGCGAAGTGGCCGTCACTGCCCTGGGCGTCGTAGGCGTTCGCCGTGATCAGGGAGTACGCTGCACGGTAGACCAGGAGCGCCTCCCGCTCATAGCCCAGCCGCTTCTCGATGTGCGCGTAGAGACCGAGCTCGGTGTCCAGGGCGTGCTCCCCGTACATGTCGAAAATCGAGGCTGCCACGGAGGCGTCGAACACCGGGTCGCCCTCGGTCGTGAGGAAGCCCCAGTCAAGAACCGCAGTAGGACCGCCGGCGTCGTTCACCAGGATGTTGCCCAGGATCATGTCGCCATGGACGACGGACCGCCGTCCGCTGTCGACATCACGCAGGCGGTCCTGCAGCGCGTTGAGCTTCTTGTCGAGGTCCTCGACAGCCGGGTCGAGCACCGGCCGGAATCGGGCGACGCGACGCTTCACCAACGCGTGGACCGCCTCCGGGAAATCGTCCTCCGCGTCGTAGAGCGACACGTCCTCATCCATGACCGACAGCGCTCGCCCCTCGGGCAGGGGACCACTTCCCGCCAACTGAGCCAGCACGTCGACGAACGCCGACCTGGCCTCGTCAACGCTGATGCGACCGGCCTCCAGTTGGTCGGTCATGGTCGTGCCAGCCAGCCGCTGCTCGATCGTGACGCAGCGGTCCTCGATCACATGGACCTCGTGGATCCGCGGGACCGCGAACTCGAAGGGCTTCCCGGCCAACGCGCCGTAGAACACCCGGGTGCGCTGCAGCGACACCTCCGACTGGCCGAACCAGACCTTGGCGACCCGCTCCTGGTCGATCTCGTAGACAAGCCCTTCCATCCCCCGACCGAGCAGTCGGGGGTCCGCCTCGCCCGTCCAGCGGTGCAGGAGCCGGACCACTTCGTCACTGGTCGGGTAATCCATAAGGCCGCATTCTCTACCCCCGCACGTGGGCGGGCCGGTCGTGGACGGTGACTCGCGCCCCCGCACGCGCCTCAGCCGGCGTACACCGCTATTTGTCGAAGCGGATCTCGACCCGGCGGTTCTTCGCCCGGCCGGCCGGTATGTCCCTGCCTTCCGGGGTGGTCTCCACCGCGATCGGCTCGCTCTCGCCGTGACCGGCGGCTTGCATGGTCACCGGAACGCCGGCCAGCAGCGCCGCGAGCGCGACCCGGACGGTCTCGGCACGCCGCCGCGACAGTTCCTGGTTGTCGGCCGGGTCACCGATTCCGTCCGTATGCCCGTCGATCCGGACCACGCCCTTGGCCTGCTGACGGATCCGGTCGGCGATCTGTGCCAGCCGCTGGTGCGCGGCCGGGGACAGGTCGGCCTTGCCGAACGCGAACAGCACGTCCGCGCCGAGGGTCAGTTCGACCCGATCGGCGCTCTCGGCCTCGGTGCTGTCACCCTCGACGCTGCCGGTGACGACGAAAACGTCCACCGCCGGCGCCACCACGTCGACCACCGGAGCGGTCACCTGCCCGTCGTCGGCTTCCAGCCGTGGCCCGCCCACCGCGATCGTCGGCGGGTCGAATGCGGCTCCGGGCGCCGCCCACGCCGCCGTCGGGCAGAGGAGCAGCAGGCCGACGACGATCGTGACTGTGACCCGCCCGAGCGGACGGCTAACCGAGCGGGACATTCTCGAACACCGGAATCTGCGGGATGGCCAGGTCGACGGCGGTCACGTCTGCCGGCGGAGCCCCGAACGTGGCGAAGAGTTCGGCCGCCTGCTGCGGCTTCACGAACACCGCGTTCAAGTTGGTCGAGGCGAGAAACTCCTCGTTGGCGTTCCGCGCCACCAGGTACTGCTTGTGGTTCTTCCGATCGAGCAGGTAGACGCCGGAGAAGCTCTGCTTGCCGCCGACGCTTCTGGTTGACCCGGCGAAGGCGTCGTTGATCTGCCAACCCAACGAGGAACCCTGACCCTCCGGCGTCAGGTTCGTCACCCGGACGTTGACCGTCACGAACCCTTGGTCCCGGCGCGGCCCAAACAGTTCGACCTTGAGTGGCACGACATGGCCCGCGTGGCTGACCTGCGCCTCCACCGTCGCGATCACCGGTGCCCGCTCGTCAGGCTTTCCCGGCGCCCCACCGCCTGCGGCGGCCTGCTCCCGTTCCGGCTTCGACCCGGGCATGCAGCCGGTGGTCAGCAGCGTCGCGGCCAATGCCAGCGTGATCGCGGTCATCGCCTTGGGCAATCGCACGGTGGTCCCTTTCATTCGTGTCCCTCTGAGGATCAAGCGATGACCGCTCCCCCACCCGCGGCAGGGTCACGAAGTGTCACTGCCGCGGGTGGGGTGCGATGCGGCTGCCCGTCAGAGGCATGGGCGCCGAGGCGATACGCACCCTGCCCCTCGACGGACAACGGGTCAGGCGCTGTCGAGGGCCCAGGCGCTGCAGGCATACGGAGAGCCATTGGCGCCATCGGTGAGACAGACCCGGTAGCGCACGTCTCTGCCTTCGGGAATGTCGTAGTCGTGGACCGCTGTCCAGCCGTTGCCGTACCCGTTGTAGAGACCGCTGGACGGGGTGACCCAGTGCCAGCTCGAGTTGTAGTACTGCTGGAGAAATCCCTTGACGCCGTGGCCATCTGCCTCGACGTCGAGAACCTTGAGGATCTCGTCACTCGATACGAAGTTGACTTCGCCCGAGCAGAACTCGCCGCCGTACCACACGGTGCACACGGATCCGCTGGCCTGGGCCGGCTGCGCGGACAAGCCCACCATGAGGGTCGCGCTTGCGATGACTGCCATTACGGACCACTGTCGCTTGGCCATCGTGCTCCTTCTTGTCGTCGGGTGCTCGTCCAACGTTCCTCAGCAGTCGGACCGCTTCGCTGCGTTGTCGTTCCACCATGCGGCCTTGTCCTCGCTACCGGAGACGTAGTGAATGTCGTCCCACAGGCGGATGTTGAACAGGTAACAGCCCCGGCTGCTGGAACGTTCGTTGAGGTCATAGGAGCCACCCTGGCTGGCCCGCCGGGTGGTGCAGTTGCCGTTGCCGGACGCCTGGACGCTGTAACCGGCGCCGGTGAAAATGTCATGGAGCACGACGTTGACGTGCGCGCCGTCGGCCTGGACGTCGCAGACCTGGACGATGTCCCCGTCGGGCCAGAAGTCCACGCGGCCACCGGGATCGCCGTCGTTGGTGTACATCCAGTAGTGCGGTCCCGAGTACGCCTGGGCCGGACTGGCGATCACCGCCGATGCCGTCAGGGTGGCTACCAAGGCGACCAACGCGGTCGCAATGCGTCGTAGATTCACTGCGTACTCCTTTTTGAAGGGTGTGCACGGCGTCCCGTCACGGCAGCCGCAGGTTGGATGATTTCCTCCACCGAATGCAGTCCGCTTGCAACCGCCTTGCAGTGCGACGGTTCGAGACGTACTGATACTGGGCCCCGGCAAAGTCGTCAGCTGATGCCCCGTAAGGCCGTCTGAGGATGGACGCATTTCCACTGTGCCGACGGACCGGTGCTGACCGGCGGTGGATGCGGGGCGGTCACCCGCCCCGCACCCACCCCACCGCCGTCAGCCGATCGGCGTCAGCGTCACATCGCGTCGTACCGTGCCGTACGGCGCGTCGAGCCGTTGTTGCGCGGTGCCGGGGAAGTGACCGGCGGCGTCGACCGCCAGGTCCCACGTACCGAGGGGCACCCGCAGCGTGAAGGTGCCGGTGGCATCGGTGACGGCCTCCTCCTCGACCTCCTCCAGCCGCAGGAACTCCACCGTCGCCCCCGCCAGCGGCGCGCCGGTCGTGGCATCGGTGACGACGCCGGTGACGGTGCCGGGCGGCAGGAACCGCACCGACTGTCCGGAGCGCAGCCACTCCTCGTTGTAGCTGTACTCCTGCGCGTACGAGGAGTCCGCGTCCTCGATGCCGACGGTGGCGCCGGCGCCGCGCCCGGCCGCGGTGTCGGGCAGGGACCGATGCTGCACGTCGATGCGGCCGTTTTCGTGCAACACCACGTCGACGCTGACTCGCCCACCGTCGAGCAGCATGTCCTGCCAGGAGACCATGAAGCGCCGGTTCGGCGCGGTGCCGGCGGTGCCGTGGGCAACCCGGGACGACCCGTCCATGGCCAGGCTGTCCCAGAAGGCGTAAACCGCCGCGTCCGGGGCGGACGCGCTGTTGCTGGGCAGCGTGCTGTTGGAGCCGCTCTGGTAACTCACCGGCTCGAACGTCAGGTAGCCGTAGCGGGACACGAACGCCGTGCTGAACTGCTGGCCGTACAGCCGGAACGGGAACGGCAGCGGGACCGCGGTCGGTGCCCCGTACTCGCTGGTCGTCACCGTCGTGGTGGCGAAGCTCGGCTCCACCGCGCCCAGCAGGCACTGGTGGCCAAACCCGTCGGCGCCGTCGATGACGCCCATCGGGGAGACCACCGTGATGTCGTTGACCGCGTCGCCACCGATGATCGTGGGCAGGTAGAGCCGCCCGTCACGCTGACAGCTGTTGACGCTCGCGTAGACGTACGTGGCCACGTCGGACTCGGGGACCTTGGTGAACCGGTACGCCCCGTCCGCTGCGGTGGTCATCCGCACCGTCGGCAGATCGCTGTGCGCGAGCCACACCTCGGCGCCTCGCACCGGCTGTCCGAGTGAGTCCCGGATGACGCCGCTGACCGTGCGCTCGTTGAGTGACAGTCGCACGTCGTGGCGCATCCGCTCCCCGCTGGTGTCGAGCACGATGGTGGAGCGGTGGATCCCGAAGGTGACCAGCGAGACGTCCACGGTGTACGTGCCCAGCGGCAGGTGCAGCACGTATGTGCCGTCGGCCGCCGCGGTGGTGGTCACCGCGGAGGTGTCCCCCGTGACCGCCGAGATCAGCGCGTTGGCGGCCGGTGACCCGTCCGGCTTGGTGACAGTGCCGTGTAGGGATCCGGCCGCCCGGAACGTGATGGCGCTGTTCGGGCGAAGTGCCGCCACATCGCGGGAGTATTCGAGCCCGATGGTGCCGGCCTGGTTCTCCACGCCGACGCTCGCTCCCGCGCCCCGGGCCACGGCACCTGTGGTCAGGTCGCGGTAGTGCACGGTGACCGCGCCGGTCTCCGAGAGCTCGATGGCGAACGTGACCCGCTGCGTCCCGTCCTCATAGAACGTCACGTTGCGCCACTCGACCACGAACCTCCGGTCGGGTGCGGCACCGTAGCTGGCGGTGCGCACCTCCGCCTGGGCGTCGACGATCAGGTCGTCCCAGAACCCGAAGACCGCCGCATTCGGGGTGGACGGGTTGGGCACCTCCCGGTTGATGGAGTTGTCGGTGGCCCGGTCGAAGGTGAGGAATCCGTTGGTGGCCACCCACATGGTGGTCTGGTTGCGGCCATAGAACGGCACCGGGAAGGGCAGGTTCACCTGCGTCGACTCGTCGTCGCCGGTGAGCGCCAGGGTGGTGGTGCCCGCCGGGAACGGCGCCGTCGTGCCGTTGCACTGGTAGCCGGAGGCGTCCACCTGGGCGGGCGGGCGCAGGTCGACCGTCTCCGCCCCGTCCACCGTCACCTGCCGGCTGCCCGCGCTGAGGCAGCGGCCCGCCCCGAAGGTGAGGGTGTACCCACCGACCGGCACGCCGTCGATGCGGTAAGCGCCGTCGGGCCCGGTGACTACCGCGGGCAACGGTGTGGCCAGCAACTTCACCGCGATACCGGGGGTGCCCAAGCCGCCCGGGTCGCGGACCACGCCGGTGATGGCGTGCCGCGCCAGCGCGACGAGGTTCAGGTCGGTGGTCGCGGTGCTGTTGGCGGTCACGGTGGCGGAGATGGCGCCGTCGCTGAACCCGAACGCTCTGACCGACAGGGTGTAGGTGCCGGGCGCCACGGTGACGGTGTAGCGGCCGGCGGTGTCGGTGGTGGCCACCCGCTCGGTGCGGTTGGGCCCGTTGAGCCGCACCGACGCGCCGACAACCGGTCCGGCGGGCCCTCGGGCGACGCCGGTCAACGTACCGCGGGGGCCGTGCGGCGCGGCGACGACCGCGGCGTGCACGTCGAGCCGGCCCTTGCCCCAGACGGGATTGTCGGCCACTGTGCCGCCGCACTGCGTGTCGGCGACGTCGACCGCGCCGCCATCGAGCAGGGCCCGGGTCGCGGGGATGTTGCCGATCAGTTCCGGTGCCGCCGACCACAGCAGCGCCACCGCCCCGGAGACGTGCGGCGCCGCCATCGAGGTCCCGTTGTACGCCTCGTAGCGTCCGCCCGGCACCGAGGACACCACGGCGACGCCGGGCGCGGCGATGTCCGGCTTGATCTCCGCGGCGGCCGCGCCGCGGCTGGAGAAGTCCGCGATGGCGTTGTCGGCGTCGAACGCGGCCACCGCGTACGCCTGGGTGTAGTCGGCGGGCGAGCCGACAGTGTCGCAGGCGGGGCCGCTGTTGCCCGCGGAGAAGACCGGCATGATGCCGACGTCGATCCACCGGCTGACCACCTGGCTGTAGAACGGGTCGCTGACCGGCGAGCCCCACGAGTTGTTGACGATGTGCGGGGCGAGGTCGGGACGGAAGGTGAAGGTGTCGTCGAACGGCGCCATGACCCATTCGCCGGCCAGCAGCAGGGCCAGTTCGGTGCAGCCGCCGCCGACGCAGCCGCGGGCGGCCACCCAGCGCGCGCCGGGCGCGACGCCGATCTGGGTGCCGTCGCCGTCGTCGCCGACCATGGTGCCCATGGTGTGCGTGCCGTGGCCGTGGGTGTCGCAGGGCGCGGTGAGGCACTGACCGTACGGGTCGTACCAGTTGAACCGGTGGTCGAACACGCCGTTGCCGACGTTGCCGCGATACTGGCGGACCAGCGCGGGGTGGTCGAACTGCACGCCGCTGTCGATGCTGGCGACCACGATGCCCTCGCCGCGCACGCCGAACTGCGACCACACCTGCGGGGCTTTGATGCGGTCGATGTTCCACTCGACGGCTGCCGCCGCCGCGGTTCGCTGCGCCGGGGTCGGTTCCGGCAGCTGGAAGGTGCGCATGGTGCGTACGGTGCGCACCTCGGGCCGGCCGGCCAGCTCGGCGGCGAGCTTCGCGTCGGCGTGCTCGACGTGGACCGCGTTGACGATCCAGAACGGATGGTGGTCGACCTTGCGTTGGGTGAGCAGCTGCCGGATGTCGCGCTGGCTGCGCTCGGCCAGCGTGGACAGGGTCCGCTGCCCGTAGGCGGTGCGCTGGGCATGTGTCCGCAGCCCGCGGGCCGCGCTCAGGTCGGCGCTCTCGGCCAGCTCGACGATCAGATCGGCGGTGCGCCCGCCGGTCAGCGCCTGGCGCGCCGCCGGTTGGAGCTTGTCGGCCGCGGCACCAGCCGCGGGAGCGGGAGCGGTCAACAGGGTCGTTGCCAGTACGACGGCCACCGCGGCGGCGAGCCACCGCACGGGCCGCGACCGTGGCGCGGAAGGGGAGGTATGCATGGAGTCCTCGTCTGGGCGTGGGGCGGTGGCGGACGCGCGTGCGCCCGCCACCGCCGGAGAGGGAATCAGCCGACGTGCGTGTCGAGGTACGACAGCGCCTGGTTGGCGGTCAGCCCGGACAGCGCCGGGAGGTTCGCCTTGCCGAGCTCGGTCTCGATGACCGAGGCCAGCGCGCCACCACCAGCCGCCCGGTCGGCGGCCGCGTAGTCACGTAGCAGCGTCTCCACCTCGGCGAGCATCTCCGCCCTCACCACTGTGGCGTCACCGTCCGGTGTGCCGACGGTCTGCAGCACCGGTTGCAGCGTCTGCATCGCGTGGGCGGTTCGCCGGCGCAGGTCGTCGTCGGCGGCCATCAGCGCGATCGCCCGGTCGCCACCGTCGGCGTAGACGACCTCGTAGTGCCGTAGCGCCGGGGTACGCCCGTCGGCGAACAGGTCCCGTACGTGCAGCAGCGCGCCGAGCACCGCGTCGACGCCCGGGCCCTGCGGCTCCAGGCCCTCCGGGCCCACCCCGGACAGCGACGTGTCGGCGATGCACAGGCAGTCCTGCCTGGCCTGCTCGTACACACCATCGACGCCGACCGCGGTCCACGCCGCAGCCGACTCTTTGGCCTCGGCCGAGCCCTTGCCATAGAGCTTGTTGGCGGACTCGATGAAGCCGACCCGGGAGTCGGTGAACCGGGCCCGCGGCGACAGGTAGGTGGTCAGGGTGCGGTAGGCGATCCGCGCGGCTTTGTCGATGCCGATCTTCTGCGACAGCAGGTAGAACGCCTTGTTCTGGATGCCCGAGTTGGTGTGCACCCCACCCATGTCCAGGCAGCTGCGCTCGAAGTCGCGATAGTGGCCGGGATCGCCGTACAACGACGGGTCGGCCATGCTGCGCAGTGCACCGCCGGGGATGCCGGTGCCGACCAGCCAGTCGTTGCTGCCGGTCGCGAACTTCTCCACGGCCTCGGCGAAGATGTCGGAGAAGCTCTCGTTGAGAGCCCCGGACTGGTACATGTACCACAGGTCGGCGGTCTCGAAGGTGACCCCGTGCGTCATCTCGTGCGCCACCACGTCCAGCTTGGTCATCTCCTCGCCGAAGAGCATCGTGTCGATGACATCCGGCACGAACGCCGCGTTGCGCATCGGCTCATCCGGGTCCTGGCGGACCCGGACCAGCGCCCGTAGCTGCCCGCCGGAATCGTCGAAGCTGTCCCGGCTGAACGTCTGCTGGTAGTAGTCGTAGGTGTGGCCGAGGTTGACGTACGCCTCGTCCACGTCCTGGATGCCGCTCGCTCCGTCGCCCTCCTTGCGCTTCGGGAACGCCGGCACCTTGTCGTCGGAAAGCTTGTTCAGGTCGTAGATACGCCGGTCCTTGGCATGCGCGGAGCGCGGCAGCGCATACACCAGCCGCCCGGTCGCCGCGTCGACGAAGTACGACGTCGACACGCCCTCACCGACGTCGGTCAGCCACACGTGCCAGGCCAGCACGGTCGGCGTACGGCGGCCCGGGTCCGCCGCGGCGGGCAGCAGGTACAGCTTCGCCGGCTCCACCAGCGAGCCATCCGGCAGCGCGACGCGGGCGTTCGCCGTCGCGGTCTGCGCGCTGACCGAGGCGCTGCGTCCGTCCACGACCAGGTCCGGCTCCAACGAGTTGGTCAGGAACTCCACCGTGCGCCCGGCGGCGTCCAGGTGCACACCGACCCGGGAGCCGTAGACCGGCACCCCGCCCACGTGCTGCTCGAACCACACGTGCCGCTCGCCGGTGCGCTCCCGCTGCTCGCGTAGCGGCCGTAGCTGGGCACTCGCGTCGGCCACGCCGAACAGGCCCGAGTTGCGCCGCAGCCAACCCGGCACATCCCCGCCGAGGCGGCTGGCCAGGCTCAGCATCGACGGTGTCCCCCGCCACGGCTCGAACGCGACGACCGGCGCCTGTCCCTGCTCGGTCCCGACACGTGCGAGGGCGTCCGCGACCCCGGCCCGCTGGTAGCCGCCAGGCGCCGGCGTCGGGTCGCCCGCGAACGGCACCACCCGCTCGGCCGGGGACCGCGCCGGCTGCGCCGCAGCGGGCTGCCCGACCACCATGCCCGCAGCCACCACCACCAGGGCCAGCACGCCGGCCCGGGCCGGCGTGGCCAGCCGCCTCGCCGCGCGTGGCGCCAGCGCGGCCGCAGCCAGCTGGGCGAGCGACGCCCAGGCCAGCGCGGCCAGCGCAGCGAGCCAGGCGGGCGACGCGAGGTGCACCAGCGGATCCGTCGCGGTGGCGGCGCCCGTGGCGGACAGCCCCCCGATCAGGGCCGCATAGCCGCCCGCGACCAGCGCGGCCTGACCGAGTGACCGCCGGCGGCGGCCGGCCCGCCAGGCCAGCAGCACCGCCGCTGCCAACGGCCCGGCCACCAGCAGCGCCAGCTTCGAACCGCTCAGCAGCATCGAGATCGGGTACAGCCGGCCGCCCGTGGCGCCGATGCTCCAGTCCAGCGGCGCGCCGGTGCTCGCGGCGACGGCGGCGGCAAGCCCGGACAGGTCACCGGCCAGGTAGGCACCGACCGGCCCGGCCGCGCCGCCGGCCAACGACCGCAGCACCAGCCAGCAAACGATCACGGTCAGCGCCGTGGCGAGCAGAGCGTCACCGCCGGCAACCAGCCACGGCCGCAGACGGCGTACAAACACAGGCACGATGAACCTCCCCAGTGGACACGGTGCCGCGTCAACCCCCGTCAGGGAGATGGATGACGCTCCCACCGATGTATCGGCCCTCATGAGTTTCAGGCGTGCGGAGGATCGCGCCATCCGCTTGCAGAACGCCTGCAGACGGCTTGCGGTGCGACGGCCATACCGAACGGCCGGGGAGTGTCCAGGTGGAGCTGTCCTGGCGGCTGGCACTGCACCTGGGCGAACGTCGGTCTCCATGCCGCGGCAGCGCTCGCGGGCGTCGATACGCCATCACGCCGGCGCAGGCTAGAGCGCGAGGTCGTCCAGGTTGACAGCGTCGGCCATGGCCTCGGCACCCTTGTCGTTCAGGTGCATGCCGTCGCCGCTGTCCAGCGCGGGGTGGATGTAGTCGGGGGCATCAGGGTTCGCGACGGCTCGGGCCACATCGAAGACGGCGTCGAAGGCGTCGGTCGTACGGATCCAATCGTTCACGTCGCGTCGGATGGCAAGGCCCTCCGGCGTGCTGATCCCAGGGTCGGCGCCTGCGAAGGGACCGATGGTGGCGGCGAGGATCTTCAGGCCGGACCGGTGGGCACGGTCGGCCAGAGCGGTGAAGCCTTCGATGAGGGCGTCGGCGGTGGCGGGAGGTTCGCCCAGCATGCCGGGCAGACCGAGGTCGTTGATGCCGAAATGCACCAGGACGTGGGTCAGGGCCGGTATCGAGAGAACATCCGGTCGAATCGCGCCAGCGCGTGTTCGCCGACCCCGTGGCGCAGGAGGCGGTTCCCGGCGATGCCCTGGTTGACGACCCACCCTCGCACGAGGCGCCGGTTGAGGAAGTCGACCGAGCGATGGTTGGCGCTGGGTGTGGTGCCGACTCCTTCGAACCAGGAGTCGCCGAAGGCCACGGCGATCGGGGTGTTCGGCGGGGCGAGCACGTCGACGCCCGAGATGTAGAACCTGCCTTCCACCTGCTCGGCCCTCGGGAATGCGGAAGACGTGACGTGAGTCCCGTCGACTATCCGAGCGAACTCCGCAGGCTTGTGGGAATAGGTGGCCAGACCGGTCTTCTCCGGAAGGTGCAGGCTGACGACCAGGTCCGCGCCGGCGGCGACGGGAAGATTGACCGGGTCGGCGACGGCCTCTTCGCCCGCCGCGATGACGCACTGCTCAGAGCCGTCGAAGGTGAGGGCAGCCTGCCGGTGACCGACGGCCACCGTCGCCGCGGCGATAGTCAACGGCGTGCGGCCGTAGCGGTTCGTCAGGCGCACGCGGAGGGCTTCTCCGCCGCCGGCCATGTGCAGCACTTGACGTACGGTCTGGTCGGCGAAGCCACGGGGTTCAGTCAGCTTCTCGACCCTGAGGGGCCGAGCTTGCGGATCGTGACGGCTCGTGGTGATGAGCACGAGGTCACGCCGCGTTCGGCAGGCTGACGGCTGCCCAGCCTGTAACACCGCGTGCGGCGATGTTGCGGGCTGCGTTCCGGTCGGCGTGCTCAGCGAAGCCGCACGACCGGCAGTGGAAGGTGGATTGGTTGGGCCGGTTGGCCTTGGCGACGTGTCCGCAGGCGGAGCATCCCTGCGAGGTGTACGCCGGGTCGACGTGCACG